>CAZPTO010000107.1:0-2567 GCA_964589155.1 uncultured Bacteroidaceae bacterium
GATGCTTCCTGTTCAGAATAGGTGTTGCCTGTTACCGATTTGAGGCCGTACATCACAAACGACAGGTTTTTATCGCCCCTGAAGGTTGAGGTTGCCAGTTTCATATCGAAACCGAGTACAAAATTTGAAGTGTCGTACAGTGCATTCCCGTAAGTGGAAATGAATCCTGCCTGTGATTGTTCGCCAATGTTCCTGGTGAGCCGTGTGACAGCAAAATGACCGTTGGACCATTCATTCCGCAGATCCTTCATGTACATGGCCCCGATATTCCAGTTTCCTGCCTGTCCGGTCACTTTTCCCCCGTATTGAACAGGGATCGGGTTTCCTTGCTGGTCCAACCCGATCCTCCGCGTGAAAAACGGGATCATCCTGGTGTTCCATTCATTTTCCCGGTCACCATTGATGCCGAAATTGAAATAGTTGGCTCCATCCAGGAAAAAGTCCCGCTTTTCTGGATAAAAGAGGCTGAACCGTGTCAGGTTGATCTCCTGCTGGTCCACTTCAGTCTGGGCAAAATCGGTATTGACAGTAAGGGCTGCCTTGAGTCCGGACGAGATATTGTAATACGCCTCGAAACCTGCATCTAGTACCCGGGTGACTCCGGTTTTATTCCGGATATAGTCGAATCCTCCCAGTCCGTAAGGCACGAGGTCAAGACCAATCCCCTGGCTGATCCCCTCCAGCCCGAGCAATTTCCCTGCATCCGATACCTGGAATTTATGGGTGTTGATATTTGCCACAGGCCAGTAAACGGTCTCTTCTTTTGATTTCTGATAACGTATCAGTTTCAGTCCCCAGGTGGAATTCTGGGGGTCGAAGTTGAGGGTCTTGAAAGGGATCGCCAGTTCGGCTTCCCATCCTTCATCCGTGATTTGTGCTTTTCCGGTCCAGAGGCCATCCCAGGCCTTGTTGAACGCAGCACCATTTTCGCTGATAATGGCATCACCTATGGAACCCCGCGGACCGACCTGGAACCAGTATGCGTTTCGTTGGTCCAGGTAAGTGTCCAGGATCACCTGTACGCGGTCGTCGTATAGAAGGCTCACATCGCGTGCCATCTCTTTTGCGGTAATGTCATCCGGGTGAGCATAACACTTGAACCCGATGTACAGGTTCGCTTCATCAAATCCGAACCGCACCTCGGTTCTGACTGTGGCCGGCTCTCCGGGTGCAGGTTCACGCTGATAGAACTGTGTGACAGGTAATGCATTGCTCCAGCTTTCTTCCTCCACCAATCCATCGGTCTTGATGGATTGATCGAACCGAATCGCGCGCACATCGTCCTGTCCTGCAGCAACCTGTGCAGAGAATAGCATGCATGTAATGCAAACGATCAATCCTGGAGTGGAGACGATCGATCTTTGAATAAAACCTGGCAGTAACATGTATCAGTCAGTATGGAACTCCCGAAGATACACATGATTTATTAAAACACCTCGGCTAAGGGAGGAAAGACGATGCCGCGGATGAATATCCCCGCACCAACAACCTGATATTTAGCGTATTGAAAAATATATATATTTAAATATATATTTAGCTATATATTAATATTTCTATTTAAATATATATTTCAAAAGCACGTGGCATCCGGGAGTAACCATCGGACCGTGGCCATGACCGTCGAATTCGAACAGGTAGGTTTGTTTGTGACCGGCAACTTGCATCATGCGCCACATGTATGCATTTTCCTCGTATCTGCCCAGCATCTCCAGCTCCCGGTCGCCGGTCATCAGGAACAACGCAGGGGCATCTTTGCGTACATGGTAAAGCGGTGCCATCTCATCCACAACAGGTTGTGTTCCCTTCATACCCCGTTCTTTTCGTACGGTAAAATGTGTAATCGTATGCCCGCTGAAGGGAAAAAGTGCTTCGATGTCATCTGCATCCACGCTATATTTGGCAAGCCAGTGTTTGTCAAGGCCAATCATGGAGGCCAGGTAACCGCCTGCCGAGTGCCCGGCGACGATCACTTTTTCAGGATCCCCCCCGTACTCAGATATATTATCAAAAACCCAGGCGACGGCTGCAGCTGCATCGTCAATACAATCGACAACCTCTACTTTTGGTGAGAGCCTGTAGTTGGGGGCGACAAGTACAATCTCGTCTTCAAGGAGGGCACCAGGAAAATATTTATTACCACCCGTGAGACCGCCTCCGTGGAACCAGACTACCACCGGGTATGTATCTTGTTTACCAGGGGTGCGGACATCCAGCAGACAGCGTTCTTCCGTATAGGCATCACCGGTTTTATAAGTGATGTTCTCAATGGTCCTGAACCCTGTCTGCGCATCAAGGCTCCCGGATACAAGTAAAAGGACGGGAAGGAGTAGTAATCTGAATTTCACGAGGAATTTTATTTGCAGCTAAAATACTTCAAATAGTTTTAAAACCAATTCACTTGAACACCAATTCACTTCATTGCCTGTAAATCCATGCCTGCTTTTATTGCGCGATGATCCTTGACCGCTAATCTGGTCTTGTATTATGCACTTTGACAGAAGTAAACCCAATCTTCCCGGCTTCACCCGCCAGGGGCTCCATATAAGCTTCCTGCATCCTGGTAGTCT
>CAZPTO010000107.1:2667-9246 GCA_964589155.1 uncultured Bacteroidaceae bacterium
GGGGCTCCATATAAGCTTCCTGCATCCTGGTAGTCTTTCCCGGCTTCACCCGCCAGGGGCTCCATATAAGCTTCCTGCATCCTGGTAGTCTTTCCCGGCTTCACCCGCCTGGGGCTCCATAACAGCTTCCTGCATCCTGGTGTTCTTCCCCGGCTTCGCCCGCCTGGGGCTCCATAACAGACTCCTGCCGTCTGATGTACTTCCCCGTCTTCTACTCTTTGATGATGCGTACCTGGAAGTGCTGGTTATTTTTCCCGTAGAGCTGCAGGATATATACCCCCGGCTGCAAATGTCCCAGGTGCAGTTCATGTTTTTCAGCGCTGAAGATCCTGCGGCCCGACAAGTCCGTAACATCGGCGCGTTCCAGGTCCGGCCAGGTGATGTTCAAATGTTCCCTGAACGGGTTTGGATAGACCTTCAGTCCTGGCGGGAACACATTGTTTGCCACTCCTGTCTCTTCTATATCAGTCAGCAGAATGGTGATCTCGGCAACATCTGTAATGGATCCGTCAGTAACCTGTATCTCCAGGACAAAGCGCTCCATGGTCTCATAATCCAGCAATGCGGAATCCGCAACTTCAATTGCGCCATTCGCACTGTTGATTCCAAAAGCTCCCGTTTCATTGCCATTCAGGATAGAAAAGGAAAGGGTCGCTGTGCCCGAGTAGCCCACAACCGGTATTCCAACCACGGTGCCAGCCACGCTGTGCTCTTCAATGCTGAAGGTGTCGCGGGCAATGGAAAGGGTCACCTCTCCCTGGTCAGCCACACAACTGCCGACGACATAGGTGTGTTTCACATCTCGTGTATTGCGTTCCATTCCATTGAAGGAATAGGTGTAATAGAACTGGATGAGTGTTCCTTCCTGGGCATTCAGCCTGAATGGCACGCCCGGTGTTACAGGATATCCCGGGAAGGGTTCACTGGTTCCATAATACAGGATACAGGTGGGACTGCCTGCATTCCCGCCTCCGGGAATGAAGGTGAGCGTCGGGTTGCTCTTGTCTTCCGAGAATGCATAGGTGTAATCCCCATTGTCCGGTCCCCCGCTGCAGGAGGGAGCAGGTTCGATCTCGATGGCAACAGGTGCCGAGGTGGCAACAGCTCCTCCATCGTCCGTAGCCCTGGCGGTAAGTTCATGAACACCAATGCCTGAATTGTTCCATTCCAGCATATAGGGTGCCGCATGATCCTCCCCGATTTTGATGATTCCGTCGAAGAATTCCACCAGCACGATTTCCCCGTCCAGGTCAGTTGCCGAAGCGTTGATCGTTACAGATGATCCTTCGTAATAGGATGTATTGTTCGCTGGAGCAGTGATGAGCACGGAAGGTGTCAGGTTATCCGATGCAGATACAATGACCAGTACCGAATTGTGGGCACTGTAAGTACCGTCATCAACGGTGAGCCTGCATTTGTAGATGCCTTCCTCCAGGTTGGAAATTCCGGGCGAGGCCATCGCCGGATCCGAAAACTCGATGACCGACGGACCATATACCTGTTCCCAAAGATACGACAGTCCGGTGCCTTCGGGATCGTAACTGGCTGATCCATCCAGTGTCGCTGTATTATCGGGCAACAGGACCACCACCGGCGCTCCGGCATCTGCATACGGGGGTGCATTTTCCAGTGCCCCGGCATAGGTGAAGGTCATCCTGCCCAGGTTGAATTCACCTCCTGTAAACACGAGCCGGAGCACCTGCACACCTTTGTTCAGTTCAATACCTTCAGCGGTTTTTACAGACCATGAATCCCAGTAGCTGGTTGTACTCACCGGTATATCCGGACTAATTTTCCTTCCGTCGATTTCAAAATGAAACGGTCCGCCGCCGTTTGCATTGCCCGAGGCATACCTGAACGACAGGTCATAGACGCCGGCTGTCTCCACGTCAACGGTATATTCAAGCCATTCGCCCGAAGCGATCCAGCCCACTATTGCTCCCTCAACGGGATCTGCAACAGCATCCACATATTCACCCGGTCTGAATTCTCCTTCATTGGCCGGGGACATATCCACATAGGATATTCCCTGTCCATTGCCTCCTTCAAACTTATCATACAGCCCTGCCTCAATTGGGCCGGGCAGTGCTGCCGGTAATTCGCCGTAGGGTACCTGCTCTCCCACCTGGATGGAGACCTGGTTGCTGATCATGTACTCTTCACCCAAATAGATCCTTGCATACATACCATGAACGCCTGGAGAAAGGTTTCTGGCTTCGATGGTATAGGGAGCAGCATTCACTGTGCCGACCAGGTTGGTACCATCATAAAACGCTACCGAGTCGGGAGTTTCACCTTCAGTTTCAAGTGAGAGCCGCACGCTTCCACCGGGATACGCCTGTTGAAAATCTGCGGCAAGGTGGCCTGAAATGGCGAGGTCCTTGCTGGTAACCATTTGCCCGGCAGGCACTTCCAGCGTCGTTCCGTCGGAATATGTCACCATGATCGCCTGGTCAGAATAATTATGTGCCACGTAGGTGGTGGTGCCCTCTTTCAGGAAAGCTGCTGCCACGGGGTAATCAGCCGTTAGATCTGCCCGCACAGTTCCAAGCGCATTCATTGCGTGCAGCCAGTAATAGGTCTGGGCATCCGAGATCCCGAATTTCAGTGAACGGTCGGGGTAGCTGTCGTACAAGTCGATGGCAGCCCGGGGATCGATAAATGCCAGGTATTTCCACATCACATCGTGCCACAGGTTGGGATTTGCTTCATTTTGCAGGATACCTGTATTGGCCGTGATCTCATCCCACAGCTTCTGCGCATAATCGAGGTTATGGCCCAGGTAGAGTGATCCGCCGTGGATGGGATACATTTCTATGCCATAGGATGCAGCGATATCGGCTGTCCAGAAGGTCCCGTTGTCATAGGAATTGCCCCACACCCTTGATACCAGGCTGTACTGCTGTGAAGCGGAAAAATTGCGTTCATGCACATCAAACCAGTATTCTTCAATGGCGGTCTGTTCGGTCGTATAGAGGTAGATGCCCAGGTCACGGATTGCATCGTTGCCGGTTATCGATCCCCAGTGGATCAGGGCCGAATTGAACTGCATGCTCTCCGAAGTCGATTCCTGGTCGTTGCCCTGGGGGAAGGTGGCAAATCCATTGGCCCAGCAGTGTCCGGCATAGGGACTGAAGTTCCTCAGGAAGGGAAACTTGCTGTCATTGCGGTCAGATGTCGCGGCATCCCGTACGAGCAGGTTGACCATTTCACCCCACTGGCCGGCCCAGCCGGGTTCGAACTGTTCCATGAATGCAGCAGCGTGGATGAAGTATCCCCAGTGAAAATGGTGATCGTTGATGTTTCCGTCCTGGCCATGCCCCGCCGGGTAACCGATGAGGGTGCTCCAGGTACTGTTGTAGTAGAACAGGAAGGCTACCTCGGAGGCCTCTGCCGTGAGCCAGTCTTCAAGCCGTGTTTTGATGGTGGCAATGATCTTGTCCCTGGCTTCCGTATCCCCGGTCAGATCTGCGATCCTGGCTGCCTGGATCAGCCTGTTCATGACCTGTCCCTCGTTATAGGAGTCGGTCCAGGTCGCCAGACCATCGTTTTCCAGTTGCCCGATTTTGTTGTTCAGTTCAGCAGGACTGAATCCATCGCTGTAATACGCCAGGTAGGGCAGGGTGGGGAGAATACCCCTGAACCTGTTTTCGACGCTGAAGCTGTTTCCGTCCAGCATCTTTATTTCTCCCCGTACGGAACCATAGCTGTAGCCCCCTGGTTGCGGTGCATCGGGTGCCAGGTTCGCCCACTGGTGGGGAAGGAGTCCCTGCAGGAGTTGGGTTGCTGTTCCCTCCTTCGTTTCTGTCTCCACAAGGAACTCGGTGTGCATGACTGCATTTACTTCATCATAGCTCCACGAAGTGGTGGTGTTGACAGGAAAGACATAGGCATATTTTTCATATTCCGTCGCGATAGCTGCGATATTGGTTGCCGACTGCGGGAGCATGGCTATGGACCAGTAGTTGTTGCCGTTTAACGATGAGGTATAGGTGTTTCCTGACTGGTTCCAAACGCTGCCCGAAGGGGCATATACCACGAAATCAGCACCGTTGCGGGCATTTTCCACGATGATCATCTCGTTGTTCACAGTCACTGATCCCAGCTGTACCTGCACCCGGGCCACATCGCTGTCTCCCTTTTCAAAATAGAGAAAGGGCATGGCAATCCCGGAGGTGGCCTGGAAATGGCGGGTGCCATCGTTCCAGTCCATCGTCACCGTCCAGTCCGAATAGTCAGCAACCGTTGTTTTCGTTGCATTCAGTCCGGTTACCCCGACAATGATGGGTTCCTGGTCGTCGTATACACCCCACGGGATATAGCTCACTACCAGTCCGGGGTTGGTTGTTTTCAGGGCCATCGGGTAATTAAACAAATTCCCGGCGTGATCGTTTTTGATCAGCAGCGACCACCAGTCATTGGTAGGCACGGGTTTGCCCACCGCGTTTCCGCTTAGCTGCGGCGTGCCTGAAGGATAGGTATTCCTGTTGGCGACATCCACGCCGGGGAATGAGGTGGTGTAGCTGCCGCTTCCCACATCGACAAATTGTGCTTCCAGGGGTTGGTAAGGAAACAACAGCATTGCAGAAGCTATAAGCACAAGAACAAAAAATCTGGTCATAACGATGGTTTTAAATGTCATTTAATTTTCTTGTCCCCCGCCCGCTCTGCGTCTTGCAAGTACCCGCCAGGTATTTCGTGGCAGGTAGGTTTAATATGAATGATATATGTCTTTAACCACCTGGAAGGCTGCTTTTTTATTCCGGTCAATATCCAGTATGCCCCAATACTCCTCGTTGGGGGTAGCATCGTAAGGCACGCCGGCACTGTTCGGAGCCATGCCTCCCGGGTCCTGCCTTTCGGGATGGCCTGCCTTCCAGAGTCCATCCAGGAATGAAAAGACAGTGACCCCGGAACAGACGTCAAGGTTGCGAAAAACTTCTTCGAGGATCTTTTTGGTTGCATCTGCCTGGGCCTTTTCATTGGACCCCTGGGCATAGCCCCTGGCTGCAACGGTCATATAGCTGTCAGCACCGGCCTCAGAGAGATACATCGGTTTACCGGAGATCTTTTCCCATTCTGAAAAGATGGATCCCGGGTCATCCCACCGGTACACATTCATGCCCCAGACGTCGATGGCGGGACATGCTTCAAGAATGGTGGGATCCGGAATTTCTCCGTGAGCTGTGGTTACGGGCCGGTTCGGATCACTGTTGTGGATCTGTTCAGCAGCCGTGTTGAGCGCTGTATACCAGTTGTCAATATTGTCTTCAAACCACTCCGGGTGGTAGTTGTATTCATTTCCAAGTTCCCACATGAGAATGGCGGGGTGGTCCTTAAATCGTTCGACGTAATTGATATATGTTCCCGAGCGTATATCGAATGTACCACCCTGGTTATAGCCAAAGCCCATGATGATCTTCAGGCCTGCCTGGTGCACCTGGTCAAGTATTTCCCGTTCAGGAACAGGGGCATAGAGCCTGATGGTATTGATTCCCGCTTCCTGCATTAATTCCAGGTCCTTTTCAAGGCGATCAAAACTTCGTGTCACATTTCCCCGCGGCACAGGGTGGTAACAAATGCCTGTAATTACATAATCATTCCCGTTCAACAGCAGTTGCCGGCCGGAGACAGTAACCTTCATTTCTTCCGACTGACTTGCGCAGCCGGGAAAGCTCAATCCCAATGATGCGATAATAATGACCCAGGATAATTTTCTCATTTTTTTCATTTTTTCATTGTTACTGTATTGCGGACCGTTGGCTATCAGGATGTGGCTGCCAGGTGCCGGCCTGCCTGCCCGGATGTTCAACTGGTTGCCTTTGCCTGCCTGGCTGATCAGTTGAATTCCTGGTTATTCTGACGCGGCCCTGCGTTGATCAAGCTCCTCTTGCATTTGAACGCAGGTGGATTGATCAATGTTATAAAATATGAGCAGAATTGCACACGACATATAGAGGATTCCGGGAAATACGGAAATCATTAACTTGATCCCGGTCAGGGCTGTTTCTGTTTGTTCCACGTTCGCTTCGAACTGAAACAATGCCAGCAGCCATCCGGCAAGCGCCCCACCGATGCCCCAGCCCGCTTTCTGTGCAAAGGTAGCAGCAGAGAATACCAGTCCCGTGGCGCGCCGACCGTCTTTCCATTCTGAATAATCTGCGGTATCCCCGAGCATCGTCCAGAGCAGGGGAACAGCGGGTGCATAGGCCATCTTGGCCAGGATATTGAACGTAAAGATGGTTCCAGTGTTTTCAGGACCGGGAATGTACAACAGGATAAAGAAAAGTCCTGAAAGCAGGGAGCTGGTCAGGAAGACGGTCTTCTTCCCAAATCGTTTTGCAAGCGGCTTGGACAAGGGAATGGCAATGATCAGGGCAATGGTTCCAATCACATTGAAAAGCTGCACTTGCGACTCATTTCCTATGTAGTACTTGAAATAATAGGCAACGGAAAGATTCTGCAGGGCAAACATTACGAATGATATGATCCCCACGAAAAAGAGAATGACCCAGGGGCGGTTCTTCAACAGGTTCTTCAGGTCCTGTCTCAGGTCTGCTGTTTGTTCTTTGGGAGGAG
>CAZPTO010000108.1:0-9219 GCA_964589155.1 uncultured Bacteroidaceae bacterium
TATGACCGTCAGCTCCCATTCCCAAAAAAACTATATCAAAAGCAGGAATGGTGGCATCTGTGCCCACCTGTGCATGGATCAGCTCACCGTATCGTTTTGCTTCCCCCGCCGGGTCGTTTTCTCCTCTTATCCTGAAATAAGCATCCTCCGGAACATTCAATGGCTCGAGGAATTCACGATATGCCACGCCAAAATTGCTTTCGGGGTGGTCCGGTGGAACACATCGCTCATCTACCCAATAGAACCTTATGTTGCCCCAATCGATTTCTGGTTCCAGTGCGACCATTGCACGGAAGAAAAGGCTGGGCGTACTTCCTCCTGAAAGCGCAATATTTACCTGCTCTTTCTCCCTGGCAAGGCGATTCACCAGGTCAGAGAATTCATTTGCCAGGCTTTCGGCAAGTATTTGCTTGTCGGCAAATATCCTGATATTTGGTAATGTGTTCATAACTCACAATATAATCCATCATCGGCAAAATTCTTACAGGGATAACGCCAGGTCTTATCCGCTCCCTCAATCATCTGGTCAGACTGCTCCGGTCCCCAGGTCCCGCATGGATAACCGAAAAGCGGGAAATCCGGGTCCTCTTTCCATCGCTCAAGGATGGGCATAACGAAGTGCCAGGCTGCTTCTACTGCATCGCCACGGGCATAGAGCGTGGAATCGCCCTGCATACAATCGAGCAACAGTCGTTCATAAGCTTCCGGGATATCGGCATTTGAAAGGTCCTCGTAATGAAAATCCATGTTCACATTCTGCACATTGTACCCGGCACCTTGTACCTTCATGCCAAACTTCAACAAGATCCCTTCATCCGGCTGGATCCTGATCACCAGTTGGTTGTCGGAGTTATACCCTGCATCCTCGCTGCAAAAAAGGGTATGTGGCGAAGGCTTGAAATGAATCACGATCTCGGTGACCTTGGTGGGCAAGCGCTTTCCTGTGCGTATGTAAAATGGAACACCTCCCCATCGCCAGTTGTCGATATGCAACTTCAGGGCGACGAATGATTCCGTGCGGCTGTCTTCCGGGACACCCTTTTCTGCACGGTAGGACGGCATTAATTCGCCACGGACATGTGATTCACCATACTGTCCCCTGATCACAGATTTCTCTATTTGCTCCTTTTTCAACGGCCGGAGTGATTGAAATACTTTTAGCATTTCATTCCTGATGGTATCGGAATTAATTTCTGAAGGTGGTTCCATGGCCACCAGCGCAACTAACTGCAGGAGGTGGTTTTGCAGCATATCCCTGAGTGCGCCGGAACGGTCATAATACCCACCCCTGGACCCCACTCCCTGGCTTTCCGCCGAGGTGATCTCGATATGGTCAATATAATTCCGGTTCCAGAGCGGCTCGAATATGCCGTTGGAAAACCGCGTTACCAGGATGTTCTGCACAGTTTCCTTGCCAAGGTAGTGGTCGATCCTGTACACCTGGTCCTCGCGCAGTTCTTCCAGAAGTTTCCTGTTCAGCTCTTTTGCAGATGCCAGGTCGAGCCCGAACGGTTTTTCAATGATCACGCGCTTCCAGGTTCCATTCTCTTCAGAGGTAAGGTTGTGTGTATGCAAGTAGCGGGGGATCAACTCGTACAAAGACGGAGGTGTGGCCAGGTAGAAAATATACCGGTCAGGTATACCGGTAGCTACCCTGATCTTTTCGAGTTTTTGCACCAACCCACTGTAATCTGACTCCTCTGAAGGATCCATCGACAGGTAGTGCAGCATCCGGATAAAATCTTTGTCCCCGTCAAATTTACCGGCAAATTCCTGTAACGATTCTGCCATGTAGGAGCGGTATGACTGATCATCATAGCTGGTACGCCCGATCCCCAGGATCGCAAATTTTTCGGGAAGCAGCTTGTTGGCATACAATTCATACAATGCA
This sequence comes from uncultured Bacteroidaceae bacterium, assembly GCA_964589155.1. Taxonomy (GTDB): domain Bacteria; phylum Bacteroidota; class Bacteroidia; order Bacteroidales; genus M55B112. The sequence goes on from CAZPTO010000108.1 coordinate 1,892, forward strand.
GGCACCAGCTTGCGCTTAGCGAGGTCGCCCGAGGCTCCAAAAATGATCAGTATCTGATGTTCCGGTCTGTCCACTGCTACTCGGTGATTTCAAGTAATTCTATTTCGAAAATCAGGGTGGATCCAGCGGGAATGTCATTACCCATCTGCCGATCGCCATATGCCAGCTGGGGTGGGATATATACCATGTACTCAGCTCCCGGCTTCATCAATTGCAATACCTCGGTCCAGCCTGGTATTACCCTGTTTACAGGAAACTTAGCAGGCTCGCCCCGGTCGTGGGAGGAATCAAATTTTGTGCCGTCCAGCAAATAGCCTGTGTAGTGAACGACCACCTCGTCTTCAGCGGACGGAGATGCTCCCTGTCCTTTTTCAATCACACGGTATTGCAGCCCCGACTCAGTTTCAATAATACCTTCGGTCTGCCTGTTCTCTTCGAGGAATTTGCTTCCTTCCTCCTTGCTCTTATCCAGGACTGCCGTCTGTGCCTGTTCCGCAGCCTCCCTGAGATAGTTGTTGGCTGTTTCACCATCCACAACTGCAGCACTATCTGCTGCTGCAAGGAATCCTTTTGCTACCATATCATAATCCAGCTCAAGCTGGAACTGCTGGGCCCCCTGGTACATGCTTATTCCTACCATGTATGAAAGGCTGTCTGTCTGGGTCTTGAGTTTTACTTTTCTCTGGGCTGTAACTGGAAGTGTAACGATCAACAGCACCAGTATGTATAAGCATCTTTGTTTCATAAAATATCTCATTTTTAATTTGGTTCGAAGATATAACAAACCTAAGGAATATGAAAACTGCAGCCCGGCACCGGGATAACCATTTAACGGAAATGCAATTCAGCCATCACCGAGAGGTGGATTTGTTACCGGACGATAGCAACCCGGTCTTCCCTGTTCACCATGTTGCGGTGGTGCCCATTCTGATCCATCTCCTTCATGTGACATACTTCACAACTGCTCCTGGTTCCGATCGTACCTGCCAGTCCCTGGTATTGGAGTGGTTGCAGGTTATCACGATGCCGTTCAAATTTATTCTCAGCTCCATAGATTGCATGCGTGGAACCATGACAGGCGCTGCACATCACCCCGTGGGTATCGGTCCTGTTCCTGTAAAGTGCGCTGAATCCCGGTGCCCACATATTAAATGAAGTACCCCTGTATCCATCCTGGTTGATCGCGAAATTTGTGTGGCATGACCTGCAGTCCGGTTCCATGAGCCAGGGTTGACGTGGAACAACAGCCTCTTTATCAGCTATAAACACAGTTTCAAGGTTTGCCGCGAGTCGGTCTGCGGCTTCAATATCCTTCTGTGCTGCAAGCAGACCAATGGCGTGGTCTCCAAGCATGCCATGACAGCTTGTACAATTGAGCCCCACCTTGCTGTGCCGTCCCCTGAAGCAGGTAGTGTTTCCTTCTATCCTGCTGGGATGGCACATATTGCATGCTTCATGATCCATGTTTGAAAGATAATTTGCATGAAATCCATGCATTGCAGCGCTGAAGTTGAGCACCCCCTGGATGCCTGCAGCACCAACAGCGGGATCGGCGTGACAAGCCTGGCATAATTTTGGTTCCCCTTTCTCAGCATCAGCAAGCAGGGAAGTAGCATTGTAGCGGTCATGTGCTGCCAGTATATTCCTTGCCGTGAGGTCTGCCATTCCGGATACACCATTCCATGACCAGCCTCCTTCGTGACAATTCCTGCACCCCATTTCAGTGGAGGTCGGGGCCACCACCTTTGTTGCAGCCAGGATTTCACCTGTTGCTTCATCCTGCGCTTTGACAGTAAATACGGGAAATGGATTGTATCGCTGGTCATCCCTGTAGGGCATCACGGGAATAAGGTGGGCAGCAAATACACTGCCCTGAAGATCCATGGTATCTTTCACTGCCTTGCCACCAAGACCGATGCCCCCAGGCAGGTCAATTCCATAGATCTGCCGGTCATATTCCCAGAACATCGAATGATCTTCCGGATGCGCATACCCGGATTCAGGCGCAAAAGTGATCACTACATTTTTTGTTACTACCCCGGGTTTTGCGCCCCGCCTGAACAGCTGGGCATTCAATGTATTTGCAGGAGGCAGGAAACTGAAATATTGCTCATTATCCGAAATACAATGCATACCAAGGTCATTCCATGCCAACAATACATATTGATCACTCGCCTGGTTAAATGGAAGTATTTCCGTAGTCCATTCACCAGGATTGAAGGGTGCTTCCTTACCAGCTCTTTTTTCCTGCACAACATGATAAAGATATGCCGCCAATGCGCGCTTTTCAGTCTCATTCCCGATGAAAGGAGGCATATAGGTTTGCACCTTCCCCATCCCGGTAATTTGCGCCTCAAGACCTCTCTGGGTCAACTGATCCGTGAGATCCTTTATGCCGTTATACCCATTGTAAGTATGGCAGGCCATGCATTGCAACCTGAAGAGTTCAGCCCCGGCTTCCAGAAAATTATCTTCGTTCGTTTCATTCACCCGTGACCATTTTGCATGCACGAGGTACCCGGCTCTGCTGATCACCTCCTCTTCTCCAACACGGACAGTTGTGGAGTACATATTGTCATAGAGCACGTATGGTTTTCGTGCGATCTCCCGCATATATTCAAATCCTGACATCCAGGCAAATGCAATTGCCACAAGCAGGAATGCCCCGATCTTCTGTATTCCCTGGGGTAGCCTGAAGAGTGTAAGCAAACCTGCCGAAAAAAGCACGAATGAAGCGATGATCAGTGTGGTAATGAATGGTGTACTTTCCCGGTTGTAATGAAAAAGGTTCCGGAAGGATTCCTCACTGATGACCCGGGTATAATATATACCTGTTAACGCAAGGAAAACTAACGGGAAATACATCCATTTCGCGCAATAACGCGAGACCTTCGTGCGCAACTTCGCATCTTTTAAAAATGCCCCGGTCACCAATCCGAACACCCCTGCAAAAATGAATGCAATGCATGTCCTGAATATCAGAGAAGGAAGATAGCTGGGATTAAAAAATCCATGCCAGAAATTGCCGGTTTCCATCCATTTCCCAGGGGTAAGCATATAGCCGAGAATACCGTTGATAACGAACAAACTTAGCCAGGCAAAAATAAAGTACAGCCAGCCTATGATCATGTGGTTCCTGGGGGACATCTTCCCAAACCTGTAGTAATAGATCAATAATGCAATGATCTCTGCAATGAAAAACACCCATTCTATAGCCCAGCCGAAAACAAATGTATGTATCAGTGCCGAGGTAGCCGATGGATTGACCAGCGATATGATGAACCAGATGCCGACACCGGATACACCACCGAAAACCATCGTCAGCAGCACAAAGAACCAGGTATGTTTTCGCACATATTCAAGGAGTGCGGGATCATTTGTCCTGATTGCCTTTCTTTCTGTCAGGACGAGGAACAGTCCGCCGCCAACTGCAAGATGCGAGATCACCACATGGGCAATGGCGATGATCGCAATCAACAATCCACCACCAATATCAGGTAGGTACCAGACGGGATAATTCATAACTTCTGATTTTTAGGTTGAAGCATCAGGCGAATCATGTAGTAAATGGAAAAACCACCCACCAGGAAAATGGCAAGAAAGACAATCAGAGGTGAGATCTCCCCGACATTTTCAAGTTCCCCGGGATGAAAATAAGCACCCAGGTAAGCCTGCCTTACCACATCGCGTATCAATACCATGATCACGACCTGGAGCAATCCGAGCACAATCCCCTGCCAGAGTCTCCCGGTAAATCCTGCATGCAATATTCCCAGTGCGCCGAGCCAGCCGATAATCATCAGTACAGTCGCATACAGGTTTTTTCCCATGAACAGCATCCATATTTCCTTCGGCATGGAAAGCCAAAACCATGTACCGATTGCGACCTGGAGCATCGTCATCCAGCCAAAGATCTTGAGGTTTCTTTTCACCTCCTGTGCGCGAATCGCTTCATACTTCTCCGAATATTGAAAAAAGATGGCCCTTCCCAGTGCCCCAATGGCTATGGCTGCGACCAGGAAATGAAAAAACCTGGGGAATAATGCAGGTTCACCAAGATTCAGATTCCACCCCCTGGGATCATCAAAATACATTGCCCAGCGATCAGGCACCAATGCCAGTGTACTGTTGTTGACGAAGATAAAGGCGATATAGAGCAGCAGGACCGATGATGTGATCAATCCCGCGCGTGACCAGCCCGGCGCCCTGCCGGTATTCTTCACATACACATATGCACCATAATAAGCAAAAATGAGAATGGGAATCACCAGGATCCATGGTACCGCCATGACAACTGAACTCGTGTAGAAAAAATGTCCGTAAAGGACCTGCACAAACAGTAGCGGGGGCACACCGAAATTGATCGTCAGGGCAATCAATGTGGGTATGCCCGAAGAAGCAGGTTGATCCTGCTTACGCCTGTACATATCCCAGAGGGTGAGCAGGCTTCCTCCAAGAATAAAGTTCATCAGGACCAGGTGGATAACGAAAGTGACCACCAGCAGCACCTGGAACCATATCCAGTTGACAGGAATGGTATCAGGGGAAGGAATCAATATTTCATTCATGAAGCTGGGTTTTAGGAAACTTCAATATATGAAACATTGAGAAAGCTGTCAATACCGGGGAATGTGATATATATCACTACACAGGACAGGTGCCACATGAAGCAAGGGTTGCTGTTTGGCGCTGCCAGGTAGCAGCGGCGGGTGCTGTCCAAGAATAAACGTTATGAGCTGCGAGAAAAGAGGGGCGCCTCGCAAGGATGAATTGCTCAAACCTGGTCAGAAGGTAGTTGTTGTTTACCAGAAAAGGGGTGCGCCATACATGTTGCTTCCTCCTCCGAAGGGTGACATGTATCCGGGTGCATCGGAACGGTGGATCGTGGCCCCGATGGAAAAATTACCAAAATCGTATGTGGCCCCTATGGAAAGGTCATTGAATTGCATCGATTGCAGTTTTCCGCCGACCGGCACCAGCACAACGCTTTTGGTCCCGGCACCATGAACGACAAGATTTTCCGAAAGCCGGTAGGAGGCAGCGACATAGGTCGACATGTTGGTCATCCCTGCATTAACAGGAGCTTCCGCGTCAATCAACCCGGTGACAGGAACGGTCCGGCCCACAGAAACCCCTGCATGGAATGCCAGTCGACCGGTTGCTGCATAATTCAACTGGGGGGCTGCAAACATATTCATGGCAGATCCAACATAAGGTGAGAAGATATAGGATGTACCCAATTGGCTTGAGAATGACCAGGGTCTGATCGCTGTCGAAGCTGTCGACTGTGCCTCACTTGAATTATTGTTGTCGATCTCATTCCAGATACGGTTCACCGGATCGCTGTCGCCCGGGTATGAATTGGGTGGATCTGTTACTGCCTGATCTGCTATTGCCTGGTCTGTGGCTGCCTGATCTGCTTCAATGGAGGTACCTGTTCCCGGGCTCGTATCCTGCTCAGTGACGATCATTCGGTCTGCACTGATATCTGTTTGCCCGCTGGCTGATACAGATACCATTGCTGTCAGAATGAAGACCCATGTCCCTATGAAAAATGATTTTCTCATCAGACCATAAAGATAATCAAACCGTCATTATTGTGCAAAGAATTCACATTCGCATATGTGTTTTTCAAGGAGGTTCTTAATATAACCTGCAGTCAGTTGAGCTATAAGCATAAAGGCAGCTAGATACTGCCTTTATAAATTTCTATTTAGTCTAAAAATGCTGACTCAAGAAATGTTGAATCAAGAAATCCGGATACTTACCAGAAGTAGATATAGAATCCGATGATAAATGCAATGATGATTGCTGAATTGATCACATCCCACTTGTTCCAGCTGGCGCGGGTAAGTGCACGTTGTTCAGCTGATGCAGATCCGAAATACAATCCCTCGATCGAAGCCGGGTCCTTGGCTGCGGTAAAGGTACTGACGATCATCATCAGGACAATGATGATGAAGAACAGCGCAATCTCGTAATGCAGCCAGTTAGGGGCCACGATCAGGTCGTAAATAAAGCCCTCTCCCACAGCATCCCCGTAGTATACTTTCAACCCGAGACGCAGCATTCCGAGTATGAATCCCACGACCAGTCCCGTGAAACCGGCAACGGGTGTTGTACGTTTACTGATGACCCCAAGCAGGAATACAGCAGCGATTCCGGGTGCAAGCAATGACTGCACATCCTGCAGATATGCATAGAGTACCTTTCCGAGGCTTTTCATGACGGGTATCCAGAGGATCCCGAGGATCACGATCACGATGGTGGCCAGCCGGCCTACAAGCACATAATGCCTTTCCGTGGCCTTGGGTTTGAATTTCTGATAAAAGTCCACAGTAAACAACATTGCCGACGAGTTAAACAATGAGGCCAGCGAGCTCATGAGTGCTGCAAGTATACCCCCGACAACAATGCCGGTGAATCCTTTTGGCAACAATTCCTTCACCAGCGTGGAAAAGGCGGCGTCGTTGCTCGCAAGATCAAGCATGGGACGCTGTGTTTCCGGATCAATCTTCTGTGTCAATGCAAAAGCGATCATTCCCGGGATGAGGAAGATAAAAACGGGGGTGAGTTTCAGGTACGCTCCAAAGATGGTCCCGCGCCTGGCCTGGCGCTGGTCGCGGCCTGAGAGTACCCGTTGAACGATGAACTGGTCGGTGCACCAGTACCAGAACCCGATAATTGCGGATCCCAGGATCACCCCGGTCCAGGGGAAGTCAGGATCCTTTGGAGAGCGGATCAGGTCAGTCATATTATCCCCGAATTCATTGGCAGGAACAGCACGGGTAATCTCCATCATTTCTGCCCATCCGCCCAGTTTGATCAGTCCGATTACCAATATGGCAATGGACCCCAATAAAAGTATGGGTGTCTGCAACACCGAGGTATATAACACTGCCTTCATCCCACCAAAGGTGGTATATAAACCGGTGAGCAACACGAGTCCAATCGCGCTGACCCAGAAGAAATCGATCTGCCAGGTCCCGATCGTGATGAACTCGATGCCGAAGACATCCTTGAATACCACGCCTCCTGCATAGACGGTCACTGCCACTTTGGTGAGGATATAACTTACGATGGAAATGATCGAAAGGAACGACCGGGCATTGCTGTTGTATCTTCTTTCGAGAAACTCAGGCATTGTGAAGACACCACTCCGGGCATAAAAAGGGACAAACAACCAGCCCAGCAGGAGGATCAGCCAGCCATGCATTTCCCAGTGCGCCATTGCCATTCCGCTGCTTGCGCCGGCACCGGCCAATCCAACGAGGTGTTCAGAACCGATATTGGAGGCAAAAATTGAGGCGCCTATCGCAATCCAGGTA
>CAZPTO010000109.1:0-9181 GCA_964589155.1 uncultured Bacteroidaceae bacterium
CTTCTCTGCACTGAATTTTCCTCCTGAACATCCGGCGCGTGACATGCAGGATACCTTTTTCATTGAAAAAGATCCCGACGTATTACTGAGAACACACACCTCTTCTGTCCAGGTCCGGGTCATGGAAAACACGCAACCACCCATCCGCACAATCTCTCCTGGAAGGGTTTTCAGGAATGAAGCCATTTCAGCCCGGGCGCACTGCATCTTTCACCAGGTTGAAGGATTGTACATTGACGAGCATGTATCTTTTGCAGACCTTAAACAGACCCTGATGTATTTTGCCAAGGAGCTGTTCGGCGCGGAGACCGAGACGCGTTTTCGGCCCTCATTTTTTCCATTCACAGAGCCGTCAGCAGAAATGGATATCAGCTGTAAGATCTGTGGCGGGAAAGGGTGCAATGTGTGCAAATATACCGGTTGGCTTGAGATCCTGGGCTGTGGTATGGTAGATCCCAATGTACTGGAATATTCCAATATCGACAGTCAGAAATACACAGGTTTCGCTTTTGGTATGGGCATAGAGCGCATCACCATGCTCAGGTACGAGGTCAGGGACCTGCGCCTGTATTTTGAAAATGATGCCCGGTTCCTGGAGCAGTTTTCCGCGGCTTTTTAGTCATCAGACCTTTTCTCCGTTCAGTTGTATCTCATGCGCCACGGGAAACGAGTCCTTGTAATTGGCTGAAACACCGCAATACCTGTCTTTGGAAAGATCAACTGCTTTTTGGATTTTATCTTTGGGCAGATCCTTCCCTGAAAACTTGTAGATCACTTTCATCGAGGTATAAGGTTTGGGAAATTCCTCATCCATTTCCGCGTCTACAGAAATAGTAAGTGCGTCATATTCAACCCTCATTTTCCGCAATATGGAAACCACATCCATTCCGGTGCATCCAGCAAGGGCCAGCAACATAAATGGCTTTGGCCTGGGAGCGGAGTTTTTCCCACCTACTGATTCATCTGCATCGATGTATACTTTGTGCCCATTCATTTCTGTTTCGAAGGCCATGCCTCCAAGGAAGTCGAGATCGAGTTTTTGTTTCATATGTTCCGTTAAAAAAGTTACTGTGTTCAACATTTATATCAACTGAGAAGCCAAAATGTTCAAGGTAACAAGCGTAATTGTATAGGCAGGAATGGAGCGTTAGTAATGGAATACAAAACAAAAATCCCGGATGGTCCGGGATTTACTATAAATGTCTTATTCTAAAATATTTTTTCAGTCGATAAATTTATTCAGGATTATATGTCCCAGCAGTCCTGCTACGATAAGAATAAGACTGATCGCCAGCGTGGTGTTCGTGTGTGTTTCCCTGAACACTGCAATACTTAAAACCACAACGCCTGCAATAATACTCAAGAGGCCCAGATTTTTAAGAATATCTTTCATTTTGGGTTGCTTTGATTTTAATGCCAAATATAATATAAAATATCAAAACAGAAGGCTCTGATCTCCTTTATATTTCCCTAAATGTTTGTAAGCAATTTCAGTAGCTTCACGGCCACGCGGTGTTCTTTTGATGTATCCCTCCTTGATCAGAAATGGTTCATAAACTTCTTCGATGGTACCTGCCTCTTCACCCACAGCAGTTGCGATGGTAGTAATACCAACCGGACCTCCCTTGAATTTATCAATAATGGTAGAAAGGATCTTATTATCCATTTCATCGAGTCCTGATTTATCAATATTGAGGGCTTCGAGTCCAAATTTAGTGATCTCCAGGTCAATCTTTCCTGTTCCTTTCACCTGTGCAAAATCCCTGATTCTTCGCAGCAGGGCATTGGCGATCCTTGGTGTACCCCTGCTGCGTGAAGCGATCTCCTTTGCTGCCTGTTCCTGAATTTCTACATCCAGGATGTTTGAAGAACGGTGCACAATACCGGTAAGTATTCCTGTATCATAATATTCCAATAATGAATTAATACCAAACCGCGCCCTTAACGGGCCTGTAAGCAGCCCTGAGCGGGTTGTTGCACCGATGAGCGTGAAAGGATTCAGTGTGATTTGCACTGATCGTGCAGCCGGGCCTTTATCGATCATGATATCGATCTTATAATCCTCCATCGCAGAGTAAAGGTATTCTTCAACAATGGGCGACAACCTGTGTATCTCATCTATAAATAGCACATCTCCATCTTCCAGTCCCGTAAGTAATCCTGCAAGGTCGCCCGGTTTATCAAGCACGGGGCCCGAGGTGGTTTTAATACTCACGTCGAGTTCATTGGCGATAATATTGGCCAGGGTGGTTTTTCCCAACCCCGGGGGTCCATGCAGCAACACATGATCCAGGGCCTCATCTCTCAGATTTGCTGCCTGCACAAACACTTTGAGGTTGTCTGTAATTCGTTTTTGTCCGGCAAAATCACTGAAGGTTAAAGGTCGCAGCTGACGGTCCAACTCCTGGTCTTTTTGTGTCAGTTCATCTTCCCTGAAATCAAAGTCTTCATTGTTTCCCATCTACTGTATGCGTTTAATATCTGCTTCCGGCAACCTGGTTCGTATGCCATTGATCCTTACCTCCCTGTTGTTCCTGTAGGTAATGGCAATTTCAATATTTCCCATCCTGTCATATTTTCTCCAGGTCTTTTCCCTCACACCGTTTTCGTAATACTGTTCCTCTTTTATTGATCCATCCTGATAAAAATAGAGCTGTCTTCCATGCGGTAATCCCTGCACATAATTTCCTTTGAACTGTATCGATCCATCGTCGAAATAATAGATCCATTCGCCCTCCCTGAGGCCGAAGATATACTGTCCCTCCTCTTTATGATCTCCTACGTCATAGATCCATTCTCCATCTTTTTCACCGCTGATATATCCTCCTTCGGCAATAACACTGCCCAGTTCGTTATACTCTGTCGAGTATCCATCTTCCTGACCATTGAAATAGGATTCTTCTCTCCATACCTGTCCTGATTCATAATACCAAATCCATTGTCCATCGTATCTGCCATTCAGAAAGCTTCCGCGCTGTTCTACATTACCATTCCGGAAATAATAGACCCATTGTCCACTTCTTCTGTTGTTTGTGTAGCTTCCTTTCGCACGCACTTCGCCCACGTCGTAAAAATCAGTCCACTCTCCTTTCCTGTTTCCCTGCTCATCAACAATACCTTCAGATATTTTTAGTCCCTTTTCATTGTACATATAGGCATTGATCACCGTGCCTGTGGTATCGAAAAACCGATGGATCCCAATAGGTATTCCCTCCCTGTATCCTCCAGAAAATATGAGTCTTCCATCCTCATCATATGTTCTTTTAAAATCGATGATCTCCCTGGCCTCTTCGTCGATTTCCTCTATCACAGCACCCCGGTCGTACCTGAGCGTCTGCACCAGTTTACCATCTTCAGTATATTCCCTGAAATATCCGTGTAATTCTCCATCCAGGTAGTTTACCTCCTTTTTTACTGAACCATCTTCATAAAATGTTTTATATGTTCCCTGTTTACGACCATCTGCATCGGTTCTGTTGATCCGTTCCCGGCTGATCATGAAATCATCCTGGTATTGTTCCAGTGTAATGACTGTACTGTCCCTGTCAAACTCTTTTGCATACCCTTGTTTTTTACCATTTCTGAAGAAGACGATCTCTTTTAATTCACCAGTTTTATAATAATAATATGAATTTCCTTCTTTCTTATCATTAATATATAATTCTTTTGAAATTAATGTTTTACGCCCAGGAAGCTCAGGATTATTATACGTGTAATTATATGCATAGCCGCTTTTTTTGCCCAGCTGGTAATTGATCACCTCCACAAGGTCACCGGACTGGTTGTAGAAATTCCAGGTACTGTCAAGCAAAAAATTTCTTCTCTTCCCTTCCGATTTAATGACACCCGTCACGTAATAGGTTTTCCAGTAACCATCCGGCTTTCCATCTTTCACAAAACCTTCACTGGAAACCTGTCCATTCGGATAATAGATCTTTACCGGACCATTTTCAACTTCCAGCTGGGCCTGTACTGATTGCACTGAAATGGATACCAATATGCTAATCAGTAAGGCAATATGATATGATATGCGGGTATGTTTCAACAATGTATTATAATCCCAGTTTGTCAGATAATTCGAGCATCTTGCGGATGGAACCTTCGGCCTGTTTCATAAGATCAGTATCCATAATTATTTCCGGTTGCTCATATTTCATTGTATTATAAATTTTTTTCAGGCTTATCAGTTTCATGTATTTACAATCATTACAGGCACAAGTCGAATCCTTCGGCGGCGCTGCAATAAATTCCTTGTCAGGTCGGGCCAGCCTCATCTGGTGCAATATTCCCGACTCAGTGGCTACAATATAGGTATTTCCTTCGTCCTCTTGTGTAAAATGGAGCAGTGATGAAGTAGAGCCAATATGATCTGCAACAATCCTGACAGGTTTTTCACATTCAGGATGTGCAATGATTTTTGCATCCGGGTGCTGGGCCTTCAATTCCAGGATCCTTTCCAGGCTGAATTCTTCGTGTACATGACAAGCTCCGTCCCAGATCACCATTTCCCTTCCTGTAATGTTGTTGATATAATTTCCCAGGTTGCGGTCGGGTGCAAAAATGATTTTTTCACTTTCGGGCAGACTGTTAATAATTGGAACAGCATTGGTCGAAGTACAGACAATATCAGTAAGCGCTTTGATCTCTGCAGTGGTATTTACATAGGAAACCACAGTATGGTCGGGATATTTCTTCTTAAACGCTGCGAATTCAGCAGGAGGACAGGATTCAGCCAGCGAGCAACCGGCCATCAGATCAGGCAGCAACACCTTTTTCCCGGGAGAAAGGATTTTTGCTGTTTCTGCCATAAAGTGCACGCCAGCAAAAACGATGATATCTGCATCGGTACTTGCTGCTTTTCTGGACAGATCCAGGCTGTCACCTACAAAGTCTGCAATATCCTGAATTTCGCTTTCCTGGTAATAATGGGCCAGTATCACAGCATTTTTTTCTTTCCTCATTCGATCGATCTCTTCCAGAATATTCAAAGAAGGGTCGATCTTTGTATCCACATAACCTTTGTCTAAATTAAGGTTTTCAACGTCCTCCATAAAATCAATATTATTATAAAAAAAAATTTAAGTCTTCTTAATGATGATGATATCCGGTTAATATTGTTTAAAACTATTCATCGGATCAACATGCAAAAATTATGCACGAAGTAATAACAAAAGGTTAACAATTGTTAATACCAATCTGTTTTGAAAATCTGATATTTAGCACTGCTATCCACATCCTGTTGATATCGTGTTGTGAATAAACAGGGCACCGTTGTTTTTTATAATCTTGTTAAGATCTTGTTCAATTTTTAAATAAAAACAGGGCAAATCAAATTTGATTATTCTTTCAAAATAATTATGCAAAATTAAATCTATAAATTGCAAGAAGATTTTTTGATTTGCTATAAAAAGCAATTAACAACAAATTAACACTATTTTTGTTAAAATTTTAACCCCTGTAATAAAACGGGCATATATTTACTTATTATTTCTTACCCATGAAAATTTCTTTTCCAATTGTTATTGCAAGCGACCATGCAGGTTTTAAGATCAAGGAAATGCTAAAGGCTCACCTTGAAAAGCAAGGCATTGAGATTGTGGATATTGGAACACATACTGATGCGGCCGTAGATTACCCTGACTTTGGACATGAGTTAGGAAAAGCAGTAGGAGAAGGGACCTTCAAGATGGGGATATCCATTTGTGGGTCGGGGAACGGGATCAATATGACCACCAATAAGCATGCTGGTGTGCGCGGAGCGATCTGCTGGAATGAAGAGATCTCGGAAATGTCACGCAGGCACAATGATGCCAATATATGCTCGCTTCCGGCCAGGTATATTGATGAGGAGATGGCAAGGAATATTGTTGATATTTTCCTTTCTACCGGTTTTGATGGCGGCAGGCATGAACACAGAATCAATAAAATAGATATTTAAAAGTATGTTATCTAATACCTGTAAATATGCGATCAGGGCGGTGGTGTATCTTTCCGTATACGCTTCCCCGGAGAAAAAAACAGGGATTAAAACAATTTCCGATCACCTGGACATTCCCTCACCATTTCTTGGCAAGATCCTGCAATCCTTGGCGAGAAACAAAATACTTGCTTCGACGAAGGGTCCGCATGGAGGATTTAGCCTGGGCCGGCCGGCCGAAGACATCTCACTGATGGATATAGTGGAAATAGTAGATGGCAAGGACATCTTTGATACATGCCTGGTTAGAACTACGCAGTGTTCAGATGAAGCACCTTGCGGTATTCACGACAGTGTTACTGCCATCAGGAAGGAATTGAAGCATTTTTTTATGAACCAGACCATTGCTGACCTGGCAACAGAATTCCGCAGCGACAGTGGCAGGATCAGGATCTGATTTTCCTGTAAGCAACGAAGATTAATGTACCAAAAACGATACCCGCAAGGTTTGCAAGGGCATCGAGTAGTTCTCCGGAACGGGTTTGAACGATGTACAACTGCAGGATCTCCATAACAACAGAGTAGCACCATGTGGTAAGGACCAAGAACACCAGGGGCCAGAATCTGGCCTGGTACAAAGCCAGGTAAACGTTCGTAACCAGCACTGAAAATATTCCATACATGATGGCATGCATGACTTTGTCAATCCCTTCAAAATAAAAATTACCGGGGGTACTGGTCAGGTCTCCCGGGATGATACTTAATACTAATAATAAAATAGCAAAAAGGATTGTAATAATCAATCCCCTGCGGGCATGTTTATCCATAATTAAAAATTGACTGTAAAGGTAGAATTTATTAAATTCCAAAGCTTTTCTGATGGCAATAATTTAATCCTGAACCGTGCATGAATATACATCCAGACATAGAAACATTGCTCGGATCACTGAAAAAGGAGAAGATCCAGACCTGGTTTGACCTGGGGATTTTCATTGACAGGTTCAGGGAGGAACACGGTCTGCATGAAAGATGCACACCGGAACGGTACGAAGATTTTACCGGAAGGTTGAGCCAGGGAGGGGTCGGTTTTGTTACATTCCATTACATGGTCGACGGGGTTACCATTGAGATAGGGAAGTATGCCAGTGTGTTTGAAAAACTTTTCCCGGGCATCCCCGTGCATTATATCGGGGGGAGATTCAGGAATAAATCGGAAACAATCATACCGGGCCGATACAAAAAATGCAAGATCCCGGAGCTGGCGGGATTCAATGAGTGGGATTTGTATGCACCCTTTTTCATGAAGGAAATGGAGCGGGGCAGCAGTAGCTATAATGCATTGATAGTGGCTTTTTGGGAGCAGACCCTGCGTATATTGAAAAGACTTGGAACCTATGTTATCGACCAGGGCATCGAGGTATTGTATATAGTGAATGTATGTTCAAATCCGGGAAATATTTCCGCTGCGCTTGCAGTGGTATTGCTCTCGGAGTTTATGAAAATACCAGTAATCAACAACAACCATGATTTTTATTTTGAGGGAGGGACAAGCAGGTTTGACTTACGCTCAAAAGGATTTAAAAAAGGTCCCAGGGACTTTTTCTTTACCAATGCGCATCTTGGGGAGGTGTTTTCCATTGTCGAGATGTTATTTCCGTGGGAGTCCAGGTTCTGGCTCAACGTGAATATCAACACCTCTCAAACAGACCAGCTGATCAGGTACAGGGGTCATAATCCCTCCAGGGTGATGGAAATCGGCACTGCTGTAGACACCAGCGCCTACAGCAAAAGCGATAAAAGAAGAAATATTAATGCTATTCTTCAGTTCGAAAAGATTCTGGCGCGATACCGCAAGCAGCTTGTTTCGTATTCTGTGGAAGACGTGGAAGCCGGACCATTGGTATCAGAAAAGCAACCAAGACCCATTCTCATTGGTTACAAAACCTGCCCGGTGGAAAAGTTCAGTTCTGAGAATATTATTTTCCTGCAACCCACCCGGATCATATCAAGAAAACGCATTGAGCTGGGATTCAGTTTGCTGAGGAAGATCGTTGAGAACGAGGAAATGCAAAACAGGCTGATCAACACCCCCAACCTCAAGATCACCCTGCTCATCAGCGGACCCATTGCTTCCGGACATTACGACTATTTCAGAATCATACTTAAGCGTTTCAGGGAATTGCTGGAAGAAATACCTGTTGCTTTCAGGAGCAGGCTGTACCTCGCTTTGCTTCTTGGAGAGCTGGACAGGGATGCTTTTATTAAACGATTTCAACACCCAATTGGCATTCCGGATCTTTATAATATAGCCTCCCTGATCCTTTTGCCCAGCAAAACCGAAGGACGTGGACTTCCCATTATTGAAGCAACAGCCTGTGGCACACCAATATTTTGCAGGCGCTATGAGCCTGAAGCCGTCTACTCCGCGGTGATCGGCGAACACCTGGGAGAGAAGGAGCGTTTGCATGTGTATGAATTCCGGGGAAAGAAAATCAGCAAACGCATTGTTTCACAGATCATTGAAAGAGTATTTTTCCCACATAAATTTGCTGAAGAAACGTTGCATAATATGCGCATCGTTCAGCAGCGATACAGCCTGGAAGCGCTTGAAGAGAATATAGACAGGATCATCAAGAAGCTGCATTCCCAGCTGCAACCCGGTGAATTTGAGAGCAACCAGGCCCGCGAAGCACTCAGGGATTACAGGGGTCATGTGAAGTTCAGCAATACAGACCTTGAATTCCTGCTGGATCAGCGCTACAGGCAGTATCTGCCCGGATATGGAAAGCTTGCTTATATGTTGATGTTAAAATCCCTGATCGATCCCAGTTATTTCCGGGTAGAAGAGCAGAAAGCCAGGGGCAGCGTGTTTTATTTTGCCCGGGAGATCCTGCGCAACGATCCGGATCTTTTAAACATTCCGGAAGAAAAAACCGACTCTTTTTACAACGCTGTGGATCAATTGTTCCATTACGTTCAGGGGGAAGTGCCGGTCCGACACGATCATTCCATGTCCTACCGGCACAGGAATAAGAAATATTATCCATACCAGGATTATACTTTCCAGGAGCTGACAGGGATTGTTAATCTGTTGTACATGCGAATCGTGCAGCCTGTTCCACAGGTAAAAGTCGACCTCAGTCCGCAGTTTTTTACCGACTGGAACCTGGCATTACTTCAACTGTCTGCGAGCAATTACCTGGCGATTGATAGCCGGGAGTTGCTCATCAGGAAAATGAAGGAAAATCTGCCCATTGCCTATTT
>CAZPTO010000110.1:0-9106 GCA_964589155.1 uncultured Bacteroidaceae bacterium
CCTTTCCCTGCTTCACTTCTCCCGGTTGCACTTTTTCCTTTCCCGGCTGCACTTCTCCCGGCTGCGCTTTTTCCTGCTGCGCTTCTCCCTGCTGCACTTCTCCCTGCTGCACTTCTCCCGGCTGCACTCTTTCCTTTCCCTGCTTCACTTCTCCCGGTTGCACTTTTTCCTTTCCCTGCCGGACTTTTCCCTCTTCCTGCTTCACTTGTTTTTTTTGCATTTTCGCCTCGTCCCGATGACCTTTTGGCAGGTCCTTCTCCCCGGGGAGAGGCAGATCCTTTCCTGTGTTCTTTTTTGTTCCTTTTTGAATGTTCCATATTGGTCATCTAATTCACTGCAAATTAATACGTTTCAATAAAGCGGTTGCAAAGTTAAGATTTTAAATGTTAACAGGATTATATTTTTATATCTTTGGTTACCTTTAAAAAACAGGGGTTTGATGCATGATTAGCAAATTTTCATCGTTATTTTTAACAAACGTTAACCCTTTGAACCGAAAAGAAGCCAATTCTTTGTTTATTTTTATTTGAAATGACACTAATTACATCGATCTCAGGAATTAGAGGAACGATTGGAGGCGTTGTAGGAGAAGGCCTTACGCCCCTTGATGCAGTTAAGTTTGCATCCGCATATGCCGAATGGCTCAGGCGGGATTCAGGGAAAGTCAATCCGAAGGTGATCCTAGGCAGGGATGCGCGCATCTCAGGTCCCATGATTGATCAACTGGTATCCGGTGCACTCATGGGCATGGGTGTGCATGTTGTGAATATCGGACTCGCCACCACGCCTACTGTTGAAATGGCGGTCCCCAGGCTGGAGGGGGATGGCGGGATCATTCTTACGGCAAGCCACAATCCAAAGCAATGGAACGCATTGAAACTCCTGAACGGGAAAGGGGAGTTCCTTTCGGCAGCTGACGGGGAGGAGATCCTGTATATTGCCGGATCCGAGGCTTTTGAATACTGCGATGTGGATGCTATAGGAGCTGTATCGACTGAAGAAAATATGGATTCCTTTCACATCGATAAGGTGCTTGAATTACCTCTTGTAGATGTTCCTGCCATCAGGGAGGCGGGTTTTCGTGTGGCCATCGACTGCGTTAATTCAGTCGGGGGGATCATTCTTCCGGCATTATTGAAAAAATTGGGAGTGAAGGAAGTGATCGAGTTACATTGCGATCCAAACGGTCAGTTTCCCCACAATCCGGAACCCCTCCCGGAAAATCTTGTCGACATCTCCGGGGCTATGAAAGAAAATGACGCGGATGTTGGTTTCGTTGTGGATCCTGATGTGGACAGGCTGGCAATCGTGTGTGAGGATGGGTCCATGTTCGGTGAGGAGTATACACTGGTGGCAGTGGCTGATTACGTGCTGGGGGAAACGCCCGGATGTACCTGCTCAAATCTTTCTTCATCGCGGGCCCTGAGAATAGTAACTGAACAACATGGTGCCACCTATTATGCCTCGGCAGTGGGTGAAGTGAATGTTGTGGAGAAAATGAAAAGCGAGGGGTGTGTGATCGGGGGAGAAGGCAATGGAGGGGTAATCTATCCCGAACTTCATTATGGCCGTGATGCACTTGTGGGGATCGCGCTGTTCCTCAGTTTCCTGGCAAAGAAGAAGGTAACTTGCAGCACCCTGCGAAAATCCTATCCATCCCTTGAAATGATCAAGCAGAAGATTGAACTTACTCCGGAAACGGATGTGGATAAAATACTTGAATCACTGGAACAGACCTATAAAGTCGAGCAACTTACCACGGTCGACGGTCTGAAGATCGATTTCCAGGATGGCTGGGTGCACCTCAGGAAGTCCAATACGGAACCGATCATCCGGATCTATTCAGAAGCACCGGACAGGCAGCAGGCGGAAAGTCTTGTGCAGGAGATCGTGGATCGTGTGACAAAAATTATCAATTGAATATAAAAAAGAGGCATCAATGAAAAGAAAACCCCTCATAATCACGATAGTAGTCGTTGCGGTGGTAGTAGGACTCATCATATATTCTGCAGTTTCCGGAAAGGAGAAGGCAGTTGTGCTGGAAACCACCGTGGAAAAAGGTCCTTTTGAGATCGCTGTCATGGTTACCGGAGAACTGCAGGCATTGAATGAAACTGAGATCAAGGGACCTTCAGCACTGAGAAGCCGCAGTTTGCGGATTTATAACGTAAAAATCCAGGAACTGATCACAGAAGGGACCGTTGTGGATTCAGGAGATTGGGTTGCCACACTTGACCGTTCAGAAGCTGATAATATGCTGAAAGACATCCTGGATGACCTGGAGCGTCTGGAATCGGTGTATACACGGTCAAAGCTGGATACCACCATAGAGTTAAGGAATTTGCGCGACAACCTTGTGAATCTGAAGTTCACAGCCGAGGAGGCAGAGATCACCCTTGAGCAATCCAAATTTGAACCCCCGGCCACCATCAGGCAGGCAGAGATCAGCCTGGAAAGGGCGGAGCGGGCTTATGAGCAGGCACTGAAGAATTACGACCTGAAAGTGAAGGAAGCAAAGGCAAACGTGCGCGAAGCACAGATTAACCTGGACAAGGTTAAGCGCCGGCAATCAGAGATGATGGCTGCACTTTCTGAGTTTGAGGTTAAAGCGCCGGCACCAGGAATGGTGATCTATAAGCGGGACTGGAACGGGCAAAAACGGACAGCAGGTGCAGAAATCAATCCGTGGGACCTTACTGTTGCCACACTTCCGGATCTCTCTTCGATGATATCAAGGACTTTTGTGAATGAGATCGATATCAGTAAAATTGTAGAAGGACAAAAAGTTCATATCGGCGTGGATGCTTTTCCGGAAAAGAAATTTACCGGGATGGTATATGAAGTTGCCAATATTGGGGAGCAATTACCTAATACGGATGCCAAGGTATTTGAAGTGCGGATCGAACTAAACGAAAGAGACACAATTCTGCGACCCTCAATGACCACCAGCAACCGCATCATCACAAATGTACTGGAAGATGTGTTGTATCTGCCCCTCGAAGCGGTCAGGTCGAATGATTCTTTGTCCTATGTATTTACACCCGGAAAGCAGCGCCAGATTGTTGTGCTGGGCGAATCAAACGAGAACTCCATTGTCATCGAACAAGGATTGAAAAAGGGTGATGTTGTTTATCTTTCTACTCCTGAAGATCCTGAATCATATAAATTTACTGGTTTGGAACTCATGGAGGTCATCAGAAAGAAAGATGCTGAAGAGAAAGCAAGGGTAGAAAAGGCCCAGCCTAAGAAAAGGGAAACGACACGTCAAATGCAGGGACAAGGCAGACCATCAGGTCAAAATAAAAATTAGCATGGGCAGATATCTTCACGACATCATCATTGCTGTTGAGTCCATTATGGCCAATCAGCTTCGCAGTCTGCTCACCGCACTGGGGATCATTTTCGGGGTTGCAGCAGTCATCACCATGCTATCCATTGGTAAAGGTGCACAACAGGAGATACTCGACCAGATGAAAATGGTAGGGGTGAACAATATAATGATCACACCTATCGTAACTGCAGAAGGAGTTGATGAAGGAGAAAATGGTTCCGAAAATAAAGAGAAAAAGAAGTTCTCACCAGGACTCAAACTTCTGGATGTAGAAGCCATCAAGGAAACGCTTCCCACGCTCAAACAGGTGAGTCCGGAGATCGCGATGAACTCATTTGTGATCAGGGGAGGTAAACGTGAATCTGCAAAACTGATGGGCGTATCCAACGAATACTTTGACCTGTTCAATCTGAACCTTGAGTCCGGCAGCTTCTTTAACAATTACCAGGAAGAAAACGGGATTCCTGTCTGTGTGGTTGGCGCCAATATCAGGAATAAATTTTTTACCAAATCAGATCCCATCGGAAGCTATATTAAATTTGACCAGGTATGGTTGAAAATCGTCGGCGTGCTGGAAAAAACAGATGTTACCCTTACGCGATTTGAAGATATCGGGGTGAATGTGATGAATGATAACGTCTATATACCTGTGAAGACCATGGTGCTTAGATTCCAGAACAGGGCCCTGGTTGCTTCAAGGTTGAAGGCGGACGTGGTTCGCGGCAGACATTTCATCAGTGTCCGTCCGAATCAGAATACCTCCTCGAATTATCACCAGCTCGACCGCATTGTCGTACAGGTCAATGAATCTGAAGAGCTGGACCCCTCCTCTGATGTATTGTCCCGGTTGTTGCTCAGGAGGCACCAGGGGGTGGAGGATTTTGAGATTACCGTGCCTGAACTGCTGCTGAAGCAGGAACAACGCACAAAAGATATTTTTAATATTGTACTGGGAGCGATTGCCAGCATCTCCTTGCTGGTGGGTGGAATTGGCATCATGAATATTATGTTTGCATCGGTAATGGAAAGGATCAAGGAGATCGGCACCAGGTTGGCCATCGGGGCCAAAAAGATGGATATTGTCGTTCAATTTCTTGCTGAAGCAGTGCTGATCAGTGTGACAGGAGGATTGATCGGTGTATTGCTGGGTGTGATCGCTTCGGCCATGATCACCAAATTTGCCGGGATCCTCACCATCGTTTCGCCCATGAGTGTGATCATTGCTTTTTTTGTATCGGCCTCGGTGGGTGTGATCTTCGGGTACTCTCCCGCCAAGCGCGCATCAGAACGTGACCCCATAGAATCATTGAGATACGAATAAGAATGTTTTTTTCACCAGGATACGACCTTACCTGGCACTCTGTTTTATTGTATTAAACGCAACTGCCCTTACCGCACAGCAAGATACCCTCCAATTGAATCTGACACTGGAGGATGTCGTGAAAGTAGCGCGTGAGCAGTCCCCAATGGCAACCATGGCGCGGCACCAGTTCAGGAGCAGCTACTGGGAATACCGCACCTACCAGGCCAGCCTGTTGCCTTCACTTACCCTGAATTCCACCTTACCTGATTTCAACAGTACCATTGAAAAGATTGTTAAAGACGATGGCACGGAGGGTTTTGCAACCAGGGCGGTTATCAACAGCTCGCTGGCGTTGGAGGCCTCTCAGAATGTTGCGCTCACCGGGGGGAATATTTTCCTGAACTCCAGCTTGCAGCGGATTGATAATTTCAGGGGTGATCCAACTCTGAGTTATTTATCTTATCCCTTTACAGTCGGGTTTTCACAACCCATCAACGGGTACAATTCCTTCAAGTGGGAAAAAAAGATCGAGCCCGCAAAATATGAAGAGGCAAAGAAGGAATTGATCCATACCCTTGAACAGGTGAACAACAGGGCAGTGGGGTATTTTTTCGACCTGATCCTGGCGCAGATCAACCTGGAGATCGCTAAAAAGAACTACGCCAACAGCGATACTTTGTACAATATCGCAGAAGGCCGCTACCGGCTGGGAACCATTGCGGAGAACGAATTGCTGAACATGGAGCTTGGATTTCTGAATGCCGGAACCGCCTTAAACACAGCCAATATTGATCTTGAGGTGAAGAAATTCAGGCTTAGGTCATTTTTGGGCTATAACGAAATGGTGGACATTGAACTGATCCTGCCCAACGAGATTCCTGAAGTAAAGATCGACCTGGGCCGTGCCCTCCAGGAAGCCAATGCGAACAATCCCGAGGTGCTGGCGATGCAGCGCAGACTGCTTGAGGCAGAACAGAACGTTGCCCAGGCGAAGTCACAAAAGGGATTGCAGGCCAACCTGTTTGCATTGTACGGGCTTACTCAGACCGCAGAAGATCTTGGGAATGTGTATGTGGATCCCAATGATCAGCAACGGCTGCGGGTCGGATTTGAGATTCCCATCCTCGACTGGGGACTGGGAAAAGGCAGGTACAGGATGGCACAATCGGCAGAGGAGGTGGTGAAGACCAATGTGATCCAATCCAGGAGTGATTTCGAACAGCAGGTGTTCCTGCAGGTCATGCAATTCAATTTACAGGATGACCAGCTCCTGATCGCCTCCAAATCGGATACCATTGCCGAGAAAAGGTATGAAGTGACCAAGCAGCGGTTTCTCATTGGCAGGATTGATGTCCTGGAGCTCAACGATGCACTCGAGGCGAAGGATGTTGCCCGCAGGGGCTATGTACAGGCATTGCGCAATTACTGGGACTATTTTTACAGCCTGAGGATCCTGACGCTTTACGACTGGATCAGCGATGCAAAGCTGGAGCAGGATTTCAACGAGGTATTGCTCAGGTAATAAATTTCCGGTACTTTTCCGTATTCATGAAAATGTGACGGTAGATATCGCGATCGGTTTCTGAAAGTTTTATGCCCCGGCGCTCCATCACCAGATCCATCGTATCAAAGGCTTTTTCGATCCTGTAAACCGACATTCCCTGTGCACCTCCCCATGCGAAGGAAGGGATAAAATTGCGCGGAAATCCGGCCCCGAAGACATTTGCACTTACACCAACCACGGTGCCGGTATTGAACATGGTGTTGATGCCACACTTGCTGTGATCCCCCATGATGAGTCCGCAAAACTGGAGACCTGTCTTGCTGAACCGGTTATCAGGGTAGCTCCAGATCTTTACTTCAGAATAGTTGTTCTTTAAATTGGAATTGTTCGTATCGGCGCCCAGGTTGCACCATTCCCCGATCACCGCATTCCCGAGAAAACCATCATGACCTTTGTTGGAATAGGCCTGCATTACTGAGTTGTTGATCTCTCCACCAGCTTTGCAATACGGACCGATCGTTGTGGGTCCGTAGATCTTGGCCGCCATTTTGATCGTGGAATATTCCCCCAGGGCAAATGGTCCGCGGATCACACTGCCCTCCATGATCTCACTTCCTTTTCCAAGGTACACAGGTCCCTGTGCAGCATTGATCGTAAAATAGTTTCCTGTAAAGTCCTCCTCCACAAATACATTTTCCCTGTGCAGCACCTGCACGGATTCGTTCAGGGGCGCAGACTTTCGACCTGCTGTCAACATAAGGTAGTCAGCAGAGATCTCTTGTCCATTCAGCGAGAAGATCTTCCATGGTGCGTCGACAAGAGATATCACTCCTGCATATTCAATACCATTTTCAAGCAGACCGGTATTGTTCAGATCGAAGTTGCCCGATGCGGTATGTACAGCCAGCAGCCGATCGTTTTGCTTTAATGATTGACCGGGCACCAGTGCGGCAATGGCCTGAACCAGTTCTTTGTTAGGCAGCAGCGCACCATTGACCAGCAGGTTGTGATCGGCAATGCTCGTTGTAAATTTTGTCTGCAGGTAATCATGGGTCAGGAAAGAAGCTTTCATCTTTAATCGTTTCTCCCATTTCTCACGGATCGTGAGCAGCCCCACACGCAATTCTGCAACAGGCCTGGTAAAAGTGAGCGGGAGCAGGTTGTCCCAGCTGCGATCATCGAATAAGATCAGGTTCATCTTTTTTTTATAAAAATAGGCAAAAAAAAAGCGCTTCACCAACGGGGAGCGCTTTCAATTTTGTGATATTGAACAGGATTACTTCTTCTTGTCGTAATGTTTCTTGTACCTGTTCATGAATTTATCAACACGGCCGGCTGTATCCACAAGCTTCATCTTACCTGTGTAAAACGGATGTGATGTATTGGAGATCTCCAGTTTAATCAGTGGATATTCCTCACCATCGATCTTGATCTTTTCCCTGGATGGAGCAGAAGACTTGGTAATAAACACCTCTTCATTGGACATATCCTTGAATGCCACCAACCTGTAATTATCCGGATGTATTCCTTTTTTCATGACCTTATTATTTCTTGTCTTAAGATTCTGTTTTCAAACGGACTGCAAAGATAATCATGTTTCACTTTAATACAAAATTTTTTGCATATAACCATTTCCGGAAGCCGGATGGGGTCAAATTGCACCTTCAGGCAATGCTGATTCATCCACTTTTTCCGGCATGAACCGTTTGAACGGCAGGTCCTTGTTGATCATATAACGGTAAGTGTAATGTGTTTTTGCATGGTAGGCACCTGTTGCATTGTACAGTTTGATCATTTTGGGATTAAAATCGCCCACCCAGGATAATTCTGCCTGTTTATATTGCGGATTGCGGTCAACCACCTTTTTCAACTGGTAGATAATCCCCGATTCAACACCTGAATTCTGATATTTTGGAGAAACCCCCGCAGCGCTGCCGCGCATGCGTGACATCGTTTTTTTCTTCTTCAGGTAAAGAAATTTTAATTTATTCCAGAGATGCATCTTTCCATTCATGTGCCTGAGGATCTGGTTGGCATCGGGGAAGAAAAAGAAAAAGGCGATGGGTTCGTCTTTGTAATAAGCAAACCAACAGAGTTCGGGATCCAGGATCGGTTTTGCCTTCTGCATGAGTTCGTAAATCGATGTTGGATCCATTGGTGTGAAGTCATCTTTGAGCAGGGGCCATGCTTCATTGTATATCTTCACGGTGTCATTTACAAATTTATCCGCATGTTTGTAATCGAAGTGCCTGAAGCTGTAATGGGGGCGGTTATTGATCCATTCAGCAATTTTCCAGAAGCGCTCCGGGAAAGGCTTTTCAATGTCGATATGAAAACTGAACTGCCTGTAATAGAGTTCGAAGCCGTAGTTTTCGAATAGCTCCTTGTAATAGGGCAGGTTATATGCCATTCCGTGACCCTGGGGCTCAAATCCCTGGACGAGGCAGCCCCAGTTGGATTCATTTTCACCAAAGTTGACAGGACCGGTCATGGCCTCAAAACCTTTATCCTTCAGCCATTCTGCGGCAGCGTCGAACAGAATATTTGCAGCTTTCTGGCTATTGATGCATTCAAAAAACCCACACCCCCCGTTATTCACATAATCTGCCTGTGCCTTGTCTTTTTCGTAGAAAGCGGCAATTCTGCCGATCACTTTGTTATCGTCATTCAACACGACCCACCTGGCAGCATCTCCGTTTTTAAAATGTACGTTTTGTGCAGGATCAAATGCCGCCCTGATGTCTTTGTCAAACGGCAGCACGTAGTTGGGATCATTTTCATAGAGTTTCCTGGGCAGATCAAGGAATTCCTGCGCGGTATGTTTGTTGGTAACAAGTTTTAGTTTCATAGTTTTTTCCTCATTCAAGGCTAAACCAGGTGTCCAGCGTCACCATATCACGGTTCGAATCAGCTTCTGAGTGATGAATGTACTCATTTCTTTTTGGAACATACACATATTCCTGATGAT
>CAZPTO010000111.1:0-6653 GCA_964589155.1 uncultured Bacteroidaceae bacterium
AATTGCAGCAGATAAAAGTACTTATAGAACACCACGTGAAAAGATCTTCGCGGCGGGCAGCGCAGTGCGTCATTCTAAACTGGCGATCCGTGCACTTGGACAGGGCAAGGAAGCAGCATTCAGCATTGATCAGTACCTCCAGGGGAAAGAGGTAAGGGGTGAACCACTCCTGTTCAATTCCAGGTTCGGTAAACTGCTCCCGGAAGAGGTTGTTGAATATATGAAAGAGTCGGTGGATGACAACCGCATTGAACCGGCTGATCTGACAACAGGATTTTCAAAGGAGGAGGTGATGCTGGAAGCCGCCAGGTGCCTGCATTGCGACTGCAGGGAGTTAACAGACTGCAAATTGCGGGTGTTGTCGGATGAATATAAGGCCAACCAGAAAAAATTCTGGTCGAATGATCGCCGGCCGGTGCAGAAAAGGCATTTTGGTTCCCGAAAGGCAAAGAAAAGCCTGGGAGGTTCCGCTAAAGATTCCGGAAGTATCCTGAACGGTCGTGAACACGATGGCGATATATTTGTAATATATGAACCGAATAAATGCATTCGTTGTGGTATCTGCGTGCGCATCACCGAGGAGCATAAAGAGAAATTTGGCATGAGCTTTATTGGCAGGGGATTTGATGTGGTGATCGGAGTTCCGTTTGGTGAAGCGCTGGAGAATGGACTCGGAAAGGTGGCCGGACAGGTGGTGGAAGAATGTCCTACAGGTGCGCTTGCAAAACGATAATTAGAAATTAAACAATGGAAAACCGTTTTTACATCATACGAAA
The DNA here is from genome assembly GCA_964589155.1 of uncultured Bacteroidaceae bacterium. GTDB lineage: Bacteria > Bacteroidota > Bacteroidia > Bacteroidales > M55B112. The sequence goes on from CAZPTO010000111.1 coordinate 777, forward strand.
ATTAATTATCCCGATTGTTTTTGGCTCGTTCCTGTTGCCTCATTTATCTGCGCAATCCGACTGGTCAAACTTCAGGGGTGATCCGCAATTGTCAGGTACCTCCCTGGCAGATATTCCCGCACAGCCGGAATTGCTTTGGAGTTTTAAGACCGGTGATGCGATCAAAGCTGCACCGGTGGTGAGTGAAGGTATTATTGTTGCCGGTTCTGTGGATGGCAATGTATACGGCATTACAATGGATGGGAAGATGAAATGGAAGATCAATACCGGTAACGGTATCGAAGCCCCTGCATTGTTGCGTAATGGTGTGGCATATATCGGAAATCTCGATGGGAAGGTGTTTGCGATCGAGCTTCAAACCGGAAAGACGCTATGGACCTATGCGACTGAGGGACAGATTATGGGAGCTCCGAATTATTGGAATGGCAATATACCCGGTGCAGGGAATGCTTCGGAAACTTCCGCTACAGCTGGATCCGGTGACAGGGGAGTAGTGGTGATTGGCAGCTATGATTATTTCCTGCACGGGATCGATGCCACAACAGGGGAAGGATTATGGAAATATGAGGCAGATAATTTTATAAATGGTACCCCGGCAATCTATGAAGGGGTGGCTGTATTTGGAGGGTGTGACGGGCTCTTGCACCAGGTGAATGTGCGTGACGGATCCCTTGTGAAACGGCAACCCGTGGCAACATACGTGGCCGGATCAGTCGCGGTTGATGATTGGATCACTTTTGTAGGAGATTATGACGGAAAATTCACCGCTCTGGATATCAGGGAAGGGAAAGAATTGTGGAGTTTTAAAAATGCCAATGCGGAATTGCCCTTTATTGCTTCACCATCGCTCTCTCAACGGCGTGTGTACATAGGAAACCGCGATAAATTCGTCTACTGCTTTGACCGGAAGGACGGTGAGTTGCTGTGGAGTGTGAACACCCGGGGACGGGTGGATGCTTCTCCAGTTCTGGTGAAAAATGAGCTCCTGGTGGCAACAATGCGTGGAGACCTGTTCATCCTGGATGCAGCCAACGGAAATATTAAATGGAGCTATGAGCTGGGCAGCGGGATCTTCGGAAATCCCGCATTGATAGATGGATATATTATTGCTGGTGCACAGGACGGACGGATTTATTGCTTTGGGAAAAAGTAAAGCATCGCAACCTCATGTGCCGCTTTCAACCGATATAATTATTGAGATAAATAGTTAAGACAACCATGAGAATCATACAGATCATACCGGGCTCTGGAGGGAGTTTTTACTGCGGCAATTGTCTGCGCGACAGTAAATTTGTTGAAGCATTGCGGGCCTCTGACCACCAGGTGACCAAGATCCCAATGTACCTGCCGCTTTTCGCCGATGAACACGATCTGACCGGGGAGATCCCTGTTTTTTATGGTGCAATCAGTATCTACCTGAAACAACAATTTCCCATTTTCAGGAAAGCTCCCGGTTGGTTCGACAGAATGCTGAATGCCAAACCAATGCTGAAACTGGCTTCCAAATTTGCTGGTTCGACCCGTGCAGCAGGACTGGAGGAAATGACCGTATCCATGCTGATGGGGGAAGAGGGACAGCAAAAAAACGAACTGGATAAAATGGTCGACTGGATCGCCACGCATTGCAAACCTGATGTGATCCATCTCTCAAATGCATTGCTTGTGGGCCTTGCGCATCGACTCCGTGAAAAAATAGGCGTTCCGGTGATCTGCTCACTGCAGGATGAGGATCAATGGGTGGATGTAATGAAACCAACCTCTCAGAAAATGGTCTGGGACCTGATGTCAAAACGCGGTGAATATGTTACTAAATTTATCTCTGTGAGTGACTGGTATGCTGAGGAGATGAAAAAGGTAATGCATCTTCCTGGTGACAGGCTGGAAAGTGTGCATATCGGTGTTTATCCGGAGGATTACGAATTCAAGCTACCCTCAGAAAAGAAACGGAACATTGGATATGTCTCACGCATGTGTCACGAACTCGGAATGGATATCCTGGTTGAAGCGTTTGTATTGCTTCGAAATGACAATGCCTTTCAGGATGTTGAATTGCATATTACCGGTGGTTCCACAGGTGACGACCGAAAATTCATTAAAACGCAAAAGAAAATAATTCATGATAATGGGCTTAGTGATGCTGTAAAGTATTATGGCGATTTTGAAGAGGAGGGACTGAAGGAGTTTTTTAGCGAGGTGTCTGTCGTATCTGTGCCTGTAAGAAAAGGTGAGGCTTTTGGTATTTATCTGCTGGAGTCCATGTCCTCGGGAATACCCGTTGTGCAACCGGCATTAGGTGCTTTCCCGGAAATTGTAAAACGCTCTGGCGGAGGTATTACCTATGCGCCAAACTCCCCGGAAGCACTTGCTTCTGCACTTAAGCAGATGCTCTCAGATCCGAAAAAACTGGATGAGGTTGCGCAACAGGGCAGGAGAGGTGTGGAGCAACATTTTCATGTGGATGGACAGGTTCAAAAAATGCTGGAGGTATACAATAGTGTGAGCGCGGCAATTGAGAAGCCTGCTTTGTAAGTTACCTTTTGGATTGCTTTCCTTTACATAAAAAAACAGATGCCCAGAATGAGCATCCGTTTTTGAATTGCAGATTATTGCAAAGTGGTTTTGCAAGCGTAATCTTTTTCGTTTTGATGTGCGTATAGAAAATACTACTCATTGAAAAATTCCTCGATCTCATCACCAATCTCTTTCATCATGTTGCCAAGATTGCTGGTGGTTTCTTCCCACTCTTCTTCCGTTTTGTTGCTGAACTGCTTTGCCTCTTCAACCAGGATGTTTGTATTCTCTTCAATTTTATCCAACATGTCTTCAACCCCCTGTTCAAGGTCTGAATCTGTCTCCATTTCGGTCAGCAGCTCTTTGGTTTCACTTGCAAAATCTTCAACATCATCCTGGAGGTTTTTGCGCTCTGCATAGGTTGCATTGCTGATCCTCTCCATCAGGTCATTGCTCTTGTCCTTCAGCGCTTCAAGCTCTGCTTTGACTGCTGATTCAGTCTTCATGGTTTGGGTCGTCTCGTCTTCGCCGGAAGCATCTGATTTATTGCCGGAATTCTGGCACGATACTGCAAATAATATCAAAAATGCGGCAAAAAATTGTAAGGTTCTGTTTTTCATAACTTAAGTTTTAATTTGCCAGTTAAAAGTCAAGTTCTATGCCGAATAGAACAATGAACCAGCACCCTACCTGTCTTAAATACCAGAAAAACAGACATATAAGTTCATAATTTCGAGAATAAATAATTTTTCTCCCTCGTCAATACCTGGTGACACACATTTTTATTGTGTAATCTCATCCCCCGTTTGGAAAATTGTTCTACACTTAGCGGGGTATTTTCGAATATGGTCCAGTCTGTCTGATTATTAAGCATCCCGGGATCCTGGTGCCCTCACACGGAACTGATCGCAGGCATGTATTGCGCAGTAATTATCCGCACAGCGCATTGTTCAGCGCAATAATAGCATTTTTATAATCGCCACGTTCAATAACGAATTGCATATTCACCTGTTTGAGTGATTGCGAAACTGCTTCGATATTGATTTGGTTCTGGTGCAATGCTGAAGTCGCGGCAGCAAGGGCACCTGGTCTGGCGATATTGGTACCCAGCGCACACACGAGGGCTACTTTTTTTGCTGTCACCTCAAAATAGGTTTGGCCCAACTCAGCGACCAGTTCATCTGAAATATCCTTTTCCCATACGACCATGGTAATGCTGTTGGCGTTCGTGGCTTTTAGTATATAACTGATGTTGTAACGTTCGATCAATTGCATCATTTTCAGGTCAAATCCGACCTGGCCAACCATCAGTGGATCGTGTACTTCCAGTGCCATAACTCTGTCGGTTCCTGAAATGATCTCCACCTTCGATTCCACACCCCTGTAATTGCGGGTTATGAGTGTTCCCGGGTGGTCCGGTTCAAAGGTGTTCTTGATCCGGATATTGATACCGGCGAGCTCCAGCGGTTTGGATGCCTTTGGATGTATTGCCTCCATACCAATATCCGCCAGCTGGTCAGCTACATTGTAATTGGTTTGCCCGACAGGTCTGGAATTTTCGACACCAACAATATTCGGATCTGCACTCGACAGGTGGTATTCCTTGTGGATCACTGCCTCTGCCGCTTTTGTTTCCACAGCGATTTTACTGAAAGTAACCTCAGAATACCCGCGGTCAAATTCACGCATGATCCCTTCTGTTCCCTTCGTATACCCGGTTGCAATGGGCAATGTTACAGAGGTATCAATGCGCCGGAATACGTTATGAATCCGCTCATCGATGGTCAGGTATTCTGAATCGTTAAAGCCGCATAGATCTGTGAAATGTGCATTGATTCCCCTGTTTTGCAGGATGTTGACTGAATTGAAGGCAGAATGCGCCTCCCCGATGGAAGCAAGAATTTCCCTGGCGGCCAGGAGAATGTTGGACTTATTGACATACCCTGAAGCGAGCACTTCGGAAAGGCTGTTCAGGTAGTTTTTTGACTGGTTGATCCGTTCCGTAATGAAGGCATCAGCAACCTGCTGGTCAAGGCCAATATCTTTGAAAGTGCGGTTGATGCCGATCAGTTTTTGGAGCAGATCAGCAAGCGCAATCTCGAATCCGTCCTCCTTCACAAACAGATCATAGACACCAGGTGCGCCTGTTTTTTTATGCTCAAGCAACCAGTTGGTCACATTATTGTAAGCTGAAACCACGAAAATCCGGTTGTAATAATCTTCTCCATTCGCCTGCCGGATAATGATATTCTCGACCACCTCTCCAAATTTTGTCATGGAGGTCCCTCCGATCTTATGAACTGTAAGCATATTTATTTCTTTTGCAGTTGAATTTGCAAAAATAGGGGAATAATAATTAATAATTGAAATGAGGAACGTCAATTTCTATTTTTCTTTTTTTTCTTCCTCTTCTTCTTCGATCTGCTTTTTGATCTTTGCTTTCAGCTCATCAAGTCGTTCCTGTGCCGATTCGATAGTGGAGATTTCTTGCTCGTCGCGGGTCTCTTTTAATTTTGCCTTGTAATAGGTCTGTTTTTTTGCGATTTTCTCTAACAGTTTTCTCTTGTTCTCTTCTTCCTCAGATTTGATTGCCTCATCAAAGACCAGGTCCTCTGGTGCTGTTTCATCTGCCGGTTCTTCCGCTTCTGTTGGTCCGGACTGGCTGGAAGGCATAAATGATATATCGTCCACCTTGCGCTGGTTCATGAACCCTGGAGAAACAATTTCAATATTATTTTCATGCAACGTGTCCATCACGTTACCATTGAGCGATGAGTTCGTTGAAAAGAATTTGCTGCTGTCGGCAAGGAATCCGTGGATCTTGTACACCACTGAGTAGTCCCCGAGATTGGTAATATATACGTAGGGATCTTTCAACCCGGTCTCTGTCGCGGCCGATTTCAGTGCCTCTTCAATGCGGGTGCGCGGAACATCGTATCCCAGGGAGACTGAAGTGGAAATAACGGTATTCGACTTCCGGGTAAGTTTTACCGGGTTGGAGGCCATGTAAAGGTTCGGGATCGTTACAAAATTACTGTCTTCCAGTTGTATCTCCGTATGAAATGCACTCTTACGGGTGACCCTTCCCTGGAATTCCCCGATACTGATGAGGTCGCCGTTCTGGAACCTGTTCATGGAATTGTTCATAAACCCGGCGATCAGGTTTCCCAGCACAGTTGTGGAGCTCAGCGCGATACCTGCACTGATGATGATACCTAGAAAACTAAGGATTTGTCCCTTCAGTGTATGATTTATCGGCAATGCCAGGATAAATGCCAGTCCGCCAATGAGTGCGAGGAAAGTGGCAATGGATCTTTTCACAATGTTCCCGTTCCCTGCTGAGGATCGGAACTTGTTGAAGATGTA
>CAZPTO010000111.1:6663-9099 GCA_964589155.1 uncultured Bacteroidaceae bacterium
ATTCAGGATCATCAGCAGAATCAATGCGAGCAGGACACCGGTAGGTTCAAGAAGTGACCTGAGTAGTTCCGTAAGTTTTTCCATTATGACCGGGACTTTGCGTTCGAAAATTACTTTACAATGATTAAATGTAAGGATATTATTTAATTAGTTTTTATGCATCTGATGCTAAATGCATATGCTTTGCTGTAACTGAAACGCCCTATATGTGGTATGTCATTTGTGACAACTCTGTACCAGGCATCAGACAGGCCTGCCGATGTAGCTGTCCAGAAATAGGCGAAATATCCTTCATTGAAGAAGTACCCTTCCTGATCCCGAAAACCTCCCGGAAAGGCAGAAAAGCCCAGGGAATCATTTGAAGGGGTTGCTGCCAGCCAACCACTTTCAGATTTTAATGACGCTATATCAATGCATTTTCTCCAACCGCGCGTTTCAAGCAAGGTATCTGCTACACCAAGCTGTAGTTCCAATCCAAACCATTCACTATCCGTGGGCAAATGCCATCCTTCAGGACACGCTTCAATTGCAGCCTCCCAGGTGTATAATCTTCCATAAACTTCTTCGTGGATGGGATCCCTCGGGTAGACAAAGCTTTTTCCTGGAATTTCATATCTGAGATTTTCCGCCAGCCATGTATTGTTTTCAAGTTGTATTGTTTTGTATTGCGTACCATCTCTCTGATCAGTATATTTTCCATAAATAACCCGAATGACGGAGGGACGCACCTGCGCCTGTGTTGATGAAAGTGTAAGAATCAGGATGATTACAGACGGAAGAATACTTCTGTTTAATATTGATTTCGATGGAATAACTGTATGGAACATTATATTTTTGGATTGCTAATATATAGTTCCTGGACTAAATAATCCTGATTTAGGACAGGAACTTTTCAACTTGTTTCCAATATCTTGATAACGCATGGGAATGTCATTTTTACCCTGTGGTTCCGGCAAGTGAAAGCAAGGGGAAGGATGAATCCAAATGCGCTATCCTTATGATAAATCACTATCTTCGCATGTAAATCGTATGTTATGCTATTGAAATTAGACAGTATCCACAAGGCATATGGAACCCCCGGCGAGGCTGATCACCATCCCGTCCTGACTTCATTATCACTGGAGGTTGCTGCGGGTGCGACACTTGCTGTACTCGGACCTTCCGGGTCTGGTAAAAGTACCTTGCTGAATATTTTGGGAACGCTTGACCGGCCAGATTCAGGGAACTATTATTACCGGGAAAGGGACATTACTGGCTACTCCGGTGACGAGTTTGACCATTTCCGGAACCAGGAGATTGGATTTGTCTTCCAGTTCCATCATCTGCTCCCGCAGTGCACTGTAGTTGAAAATGTACTAATCCCTACACTGGTGGATAAAAATAATGCTGAAAAGAACAAAGCATACGCTGAATCCCTCCTGGAGAAAGTCGGAATGATAGATCATGCCAATAAACTGCCCGGTCAGTTATCGGGAGGAGAATGTCAAAGGGTGGCAGTCGTGCGGGCCATGATTAATCGGCCGGCGTTACTGCTGGCTGATGAACCCACCGGTGCCCTGGACAAGAAGAATGTGGGTAGACTGGCTGATTTGTTGCTGCAGATGAAAGAGGAGGAAGGGGCAGCACTGATCATGGTAACGCATTCCGACGCACTTGCGGCGGAAATGGAAACTGTATTTCAACTGGACGAAGGAAAACTGCACAGGCAATGAGACCAGCACAACTGATCATACAAAGTCTCAGATATTTCTGGAAAAGACACCTGTGGCTCGCACTTGGCATTGCGATAAGTACTGCAGTGCTTACCGGCGCATTGATCGTTGGTGATTCCGTTAAATACAGCCTGAAGGTGATCGTCGACCAACGACTTGGTGCAATTGATCTGGCCATGCGATCAGGTGATCGGTATTTCACTGAAAAACTGGCAGCGGAACTTGATGCCGGTTCAGACCTCTCTGTGGCAGCTGTGCTGCGGACCGAGGGTTCAGCAGTTGCAGCCGGTGGAAGATTCCGGATCAATGATGTCCGCGTTTATGGTGTCGACGGTGCTTTCGACACGATGGCAGGTACCTCTGACCTGTATGGGGCGCTTGAAGAAGATCAGATCGTGATTAGCAGCAACCTGGCCGACCGGCTTGAGGTTGAAGCCGGAGATGAGATCCTGGTCAGGATGACCCGTGCTTCTCTGATACCGCTCAACGCGCCTTTCGTTTCAGAAGATGATAATATCGTCACGGTCAGGGCCAGGATAAAAAAGGTCGCTGCAAGCAGCGACCTGGGTGCCTTCAATCTACGGAACTCACAAACTGCTCCCTACAATATCTTTATCAATGCCTTGTGGCTCAAGGAGATAATGGAGATCGGAGAGAAGGCTAACCTGGTGTTGATTTCCGGGGATGTTGATGATGAACAGCAGGGGTTGGATATGATTAATGT
>CAZPTO010000112.1:0-9076 GCA_964589155.1 uncultured Bacteroidaceae bacterium
GAGTTCATCCTCGATATGTAATAACTTCTCCCGGTCGTTCTGCATCATCTGCGTTACCGGGATACCCGTCCAGCGTGAAACCACTTCTGCAATGTCTTCCGAGGTGATCTCTTCCCGCACCAGGCGTTTTCCGTCCTCCTCATATTCTTTCAACCTGGTAATGGTGGCTCCAAGCTCTTTTTCTGCAGCTGGCAATTCTCCATAGCGGATCTCGGCTACTTTACCGAGGTTGCTCTCACGTTCTGCCTTCTCCGCCTCGAACCTGAGTTCCTCGATCCGTTGCTTGATCTTCTGGATATTGGAAACGATCTCCTTCTCATCCTGCCAAACTGCCATGAGTTGTTTGTGCTCATCTTTCAGGTCGGCCAACTGCCTGGAAATATTTTCCACGCGCGATTTGTCCTTCTCCCGTTTAAATGCTTCCTTCTCAATTTCCAGCTGCTGGATCCTGCGCTCCAGCGTGTCAATGGATTCAGGACGGGAGTTCATCTCAAGGCGCAGGTGTGCAGCCGCTTCGTCGATCAGGTCAATCGCCTTATCGGGCAGGAACCGGTCGGTAATATAGCGTGTGGATAACTGTACTGCTGCTACGATCGCCTCATCCATAATACGTATCTTGTGATAGCTTTCATATCGTTCACGTATCCCGCGCAGGATGGAGACTGCATCCTCTTCAGCAGGTTCATCAACGAATACTTTCTGGAACCTCCTTTCGAGCGCCTTGTCCTTTTCAAAGTACTTCTGAAATTCATTCAGCGTGGTGGCCCCGACGGCGCGCAAATCTCCTTTCGACAGTGCAGGCTTCAGGATATTTGCAGCATCCATGGCCCCCTCACCTCCACCCCCGGCACCTACCAGGGTGTGGATCTCATCGATGAAAAGAATGATCTTTCCTTCCGATCCGATCACCTCTTTTACCACCGATTTCAAACGCTCCTCGAACTCTCCCTTGTATTTGGCCCCTGCAATGAGGGCACCCATGTCCAGCGAATACAACTCTTTTTGCATCAGGTCCTCCGGCACATCCTTATTTACGATACGGAATGCAATCCCTTCGGCAATGGCGGTCTTACCCACCCCCGGTTCACCCACCAAAATGGGGTTGTTCTTGGTCCTGCGGGTGAGGATCTGCAGTACCCTGCGGATCTCTTCGTCACGCCCGATCACCGGGTCAAGCTTGCCGTCTTTTGCCCGCTCATTCAGATGAATGGCATATTTATCCAGGGCATTGTACGTTTCCTCGGCAGACTGGCTTTTCACCTTTTCTCCCTTCCTGAGTTCATAGATCGCAGCATTCAGGTCACCTTCATTGATCCCTGCATCCTTCAGCATCCTTCCCACCGGGTCGTTGGTTTTGAACAACCCGGTCACCAGGTGCTCCAGGGTGACGAATTCATCACCTGCTTTTTTTGCCGCGGCTTCGGATTTTACCAGTGCCTCATTGGCAGCGGAGGAAAGATACTTCTCGCCGCCCGTTACATTCGGATATCCTTCAATGATCCGGTCCAGTGCAGCCTCCATCTGGGTACCGTTCACGGAAAGTTTTTTATATAAATAGGGCAACACGTTTTCATCCACCTCTGTCACTCCCTTCATGAGGTGGCCGCATTCAATCGCCTGGTGATCACGTTCAATTGCAATCTGCTGGGCGCGTTGTATTGCCTCCTGTGCTTTTATTGTAAATTTTTTAAAATCCATATCAGTCGTTTTTTAATAGGCAATGCTTCAAATGATGCGCCATATTTTTTTACCTGGCCTGGTCCGGATAGAGTATATCTCAGTCATTCAATATGTTACCACTCAAAAAATAAGTATCAATCTGGCGGCGAATGACATATTGACAGTAAAAACCAGCCTGTAACCGACAGAATGACAGCTAGTTAGTGTGTATGATCGGAAGGTTTTATCAGGGAGGGTTATTCGGAGTTTTCGCGGAGGAATTGTCTGATATCACTCGATTAATTTCATTATCTTGCCAAGTAAATCTATTCTGGAATGGCACGTTTTATCAAAATGCGACAGAGTGCAAAGGGAACCAAACCGGGTTCGCTTATCTTCATTGGTGATCAGAAGACCGAGCAGGTTACTGTGGATGTCATGCGATATGACCGGACGAACCTTGAAGAAAAGGAAGCATCCTCCATCGATGAGGCCTTATCGATGATTGATGACCAGCATATGACGTGGATCAATATTTTCGGTTTGCACGAAACGGACCTCTTTTTGAAAATAGGTGAACGACTCCATGTGGATGAATTGATGCTGGAGGATATGCTCAACACCGATCACCGTCCCAGGTTTACCAGCGATGAAAATGAACCAAAATTGTTATTTATCGCTAAAGTACTTTCGCAGTCTGAGGAAAGTATGAAAATAGAATCTGACCAGCTCAGTATCATTGCCGGTAAGCATTACGTGGTCACGTTACAGGAGCGTCCGGGATCTCATTTTGAGGCGGTGCGTGACCGTATCAGGAAATCGAAAGACCGGATCAGGATCATTCATGCTGATTACCTGTCCTATGCACTGCTCGACTGTATGGTGGATGCCTACCTGGACATCATCACGGACCTGGGCAGTAGCATTGATGCGTTGGAGGAGGAGATACTGGAGGGTGCGGGGAAAGAGACTTCAAGGAGCATCTACCGGTTGCGGACAGAGCTCAATTACATGCGCAGGATTGTGTTACCGCTCAAAGAGCTGACTTTTGCCTTCCTCAAATCCCCTTCCCCGCTCATCAGCAAAGACACCAGGCAGTTTATTACGGATTTGCACGATCATGTAGTGATCACTTATGAGAGTGTGGAGGTATATTATTCCCTGGTGGCAGATCAGCTGGACATTTATAATTCAATGATCTCCAATCGTGCCAACGAGATCATGAAGGTGCTGACGGTCTTTGCAGCCATCTTCATTCCGCTGACCTTCATTGCCGGTATATATGGCATGAATTTTAAAAAGATTCCTGAACTGGAGATGGATTACGGGTACCTCTATTTCTGGATCCTGATCTTACTGGTTGCCATCGGGCTGGTCATCTATTTTAAAAGGAAGAAATGGCTGTAAGAATTCAGAAAAGACAGATGGCTGGAGTAATTCAGGCAAGACAAAGGGCTTCAATATGTTTTAAGAAAAAATGCGTGTATAATTGATGAAGCGAATTACTAAAATGGATTATTCGAAACGCATCTATTACCTGTTGATGGTGGTGATCATCGTACTGTTGCTGCTGTATGCAGAGTCGTTGCTTATCCCGTTTGTGCTGGCAATCCTGATCTGGTTCGTGATCCGGGTGTTCAAGGGCCTGTTGTTGCGGATCCCCTACATAAAAAAAATGCCACACTGGTTGCTGACCACGCTTTCCTCTGTCATATTACTCACTTTCCTGAGCCTGATTGTCTCGTTGATCTCCAGCAACATTCAGCAATTGTCCGAATCCATACCGGATTATGAAAAGAATATCAATACAGTGGCTGAAAAGATCAATGAAACCTTCGACATTGACCTGGTGGAATCGATGACCAATACGATAAAAGATTTTGATTTCTCCAATATCCTTTCCATGTTATTTTCCGCGCTCACTTCGATCTTTGGAAATGCCCTGCTGATTTTGGTATACCTGGTATTCATTTTGCTGGAAGAGACAATCTTCCGGGAAAAGCTGAAGGCGATATACAGCTCCAGGGAATCCCTGGAGCGAACCACCAGTATCCTGAAGAAGATTGACAGTTCCATCAGCAATTACATTGCCATCAAGAGCATTACAAGTCTCAGCACAGGATTTCTGAGCTTCTGGGTGTTGTTCTTCATAGGTGTGGATGCACCGTTCTTCTGGGCGTTCATTATTTTTATCCTGAATTACATACCGAACATCGGATCGCTGGTAGCCACATTGTTTCCGACGGTGTTTGCATTGTTGCAGTTTGGAGAGTTGACCCATCCCTTGCTGGTGTTGATCATCGTGGGTTCTATTCAGCTTGCCATTGGCAGCCTTATCGAACCCAGGATCATGGGTAATACACTGAATATGAGTCCGCTGGTGGTGTTTCTTACACTTGCCCTCTGGGGCACGATCTGGGGGGTTACGGGGATGTTGCTCAGCGTACCCATTACAGTAATTATTATTTTGATCCTGAACGAATTTCCTGCCACCCGTGGAATTGCAACTTTATTGAGTCGCCGGGGGGATCCGGGATCGTAAAAAAATGCTCCTGCGGGAAGGGATTGCGAATTTGAGAAGGTAGTGAAGATTTGTTAAATTGCCACCTGGAAAAAAGAGAACACTTGCGCAGTGAACGGTAACCGGGGTTGAATTGTTTACCCTTTTGAGATGATCAGAAAAATACTGAGTAGAATACATCAGAAAAGTTTGCGGCTGAAAACGGTGGCGACGGATGAACATTCGCGGGGGAAGGAATTTGCTGAAAAAGCCTGGATTGCAATTCAATCCGGAGTGCGGAAGGTTGGAAATGAAGCGACGGAAACCAGGGAGATGGCGCAATCATTTTTCCGGCTGCTGGAGCATAAACTGAACATGCAGGAGCGCACGGTACCACCCACCGAGGAAGAGGTTAAAGAGGCCCTGGAACAGCTGAAGGATGTGGGGCGTTTCTCAGTGTTTACCACGGCTGTGATCCTGCCCGGAGGTGCCATTTCATTGATGGGACTCGAGTACCTGGCACGGAAATTCGGGATCAAGTTCACATTTATTCCTTCCTCGTTTCGTAAGAATGCGGAATGGAAGCATCCCGATGGCCACCGGAGGAAGACCCGTAGTAACCTGAACAGGAAGAAGCAAAACATCAGCGATGTTCGTCCCGAGGAGGAGGATACATAGTGGGACCCTCATCTCAGGCAAAGATTTTTCAGCAACGAAATGACACAGGGTATTGATGCAGGCGCAACGGAACAGGAATCACCTTAGAAACAGTTATATTAAAAACCAAACGACCCAACAGATGAAACAAATAATGCTATTCGCTGCACTTGTCCTGATTACCTCCTGTACCATGAAAAATGCAGATTCTTCTGAGGAACAGTGGATCCGGCTGTTTAACGGGGAGGACCTCGATGGCTGGGACATCAAGATCGCCGGGTATGACCTGAATGAAAATTTCGGAAATACCTTTCGTGTCGAGGACGGACTGCTGAAGGTGAGGTATGATGCCTATGATACCTTTACCAACCAGTTCGGACACATCTATTACAAGGAAAAATTTTCGCACTACAAATTGCGGGTCGAATACCGTTTTGTGGGTGAGCAGGCCAATGGTGGTGCCGGTTGGGCCTGGAAGAACAGCGGGGTGATGTACCACGGGCAGTCTGCCGCAAGTGTTCAAAAGGACCAGTCCTTCCCGGTATCCCTGGAGGGTCAGTTCCTTGGAGGCGACTCCACCGGGGAAAGACCGACGATGAATCTTTGTACCCCGGGTACACATGTGCATATGGATGGTCAACTGGTCACCAGGCACTGTAACAGTTCTACCTCAAAAACCATCAGGGATGAATCGTGGGTGACCGCGGAATTTATCGTGCTGGGCGACAGCCTGATCCACCACCTGGTAGACGGGGATACGGTGCTGACCTTCACGCAGCCGGTGATCGGAGGATCAAATGCACCTGAAGGGTTTCCGGTGGCTGACGGGACACCACTGAAGGAGGGATACATTTCATTGCAATCGGAATCGCACCCCATTGATTTCAGGAAAGTGGAGCTATTGGACCTGGGCAGGTAGAAGTGTTATAAAAATCCGCTTTTCAAATTACAATTCCAGCTTCTTTGCTTCTGTTTATTGCGTAAAACGTCTAAATTTGTGCCCTCGAAAAATGAGCGCTAAACATTTTGTATCCCAGCATGTTCTCCTATTGACGGGAATGATCAACTTTATTTTGTGGCACCATATTGCCATGCAATGGAAAGAAATTTAAGTAAGTATTTAAACAAAAAATATACATGAAAAAGAAAACGCTTCTTATGATCCTCGATGGATGGGGAATTGGCAATGGTTCGGAATCAGATGTGATCAGCCAGGTTAAAACGCCAAATGTCAGCCGCCTTGAAAAAGAATATCCTTCTTCCAGGTTGTATGCTTCGGGAGAAAATGTGGGTCTGCCCGAAGGCCAGATGGGCAATTCCGAGGTGGGTCACCTGAACATAGGTGCCGGGAGGATCGTATACCAGGACCTGGTGAAGATCAACAAAGCTATCGAAGATGGCTCGATCAAGGAAAACGAGGTACTGGTGAATGCGTTTGAGCATGCGCGTGACCATGATAAGCAGGTACATTTTCTGGGCCTGCTCTCCGACGGAGGCGTGCATTCACTGGACAAGCATCTGTATGCATTGTGCGATATGACAGCGGATTATGACCTGGACAAGGTATTTATCCATGGGTTTGGGGATGGCCGGGATACCGATCCCCAAAGTGGAAAGGGGTACCTTGGTAACCTGCTGAAGCATCTCGAAAATTCCAACGGACAACTGGCTTCATTCATAGGACGGTATTATGCAATGGACCGGGATAAACGGTGGGAAAGAATCAAGGAAGCCTATGACCTGCTGGTGCATGGAAAAGGAACCAAAACAGGTGATATCCTTGAGGCGGTGCAGCATTCTTATGATAATGATGTTACCGATGAGTTCATTAAGCCCATTGTAGTGGTGGATGAGGATGAGCAACCGGTAGGTAACATCGGTGAAGGCGATGTGGTAGTGTTTTTCAATTTCAGGAACGACCGTGCGAAGGAGATCACAATTGCACTCACCCAGAAAGATATGCCGGAGTATGACATGAAGACCATTCCCTTGCATTACTGTACCATGACTCCCTATGATGCTACGTTCGAGAACATGCATGTTATTTTTGAAAAGGACAATGTGACCAGTACCATGGGCGAGGTGGTGGCACGTGCCGGCTTGTCGCAGCTACGTATTGCTGAAACAGAGAAATATGCGCATGTTACCTTTTTCTTCTCAGGCGGCCGTGAAGAGGTATATGAACATGAGGACAGGATCCTGGTGCCGTCGCCGAAGGTTTCGACCTATGACCACCAGCCTGAAATGAGTGCCTATGGAGTACGCGACAAGATCGTGGAAGACCTCCAGGCCGGCAAACATGATTTTATTTGCCTGAATTTTGCCAACGGTGATATGGTGGGACATACGGGGGTTTATGAAGCCATCAAAAAAGCCATTGAAACGGTGGATGAATGTGTGGGTGATGTGGTGGAAGCCGCAAAAGCCAACGGGTATGATGTGCTGATCATCGCGGACCACGGGAATGCAGACAATGCAGTGAACAATGACGGATCTCCCAATACGGCTCATTCACTTAATCCGGTTCCATGTATTCTTGTAACAGAGGATTATACTTCGATTGATGAGGGCATTCTCGCGGACGTGGCCCCGACGCTGCTGCATATTATGGGGGTGGACATTCCTGAAGAAATGACCGGCAAGGTGCTGGTGGAAAGATAAAACTCCGATTTTTTCAGCGCTTTTTACCAATCTCCACTGTTGTTGCAGAGGTATTTTGCCATTGTTCATCATAAATATGAGAACATTAGCACTTCATATGCTTCATTTTACCTAAAATGATACGCTATGCTGCTGATAATAAAGCCATTTCTTTATTTTTAATAAGTCTGGATAACAAGAACCAATCGCTGAATTGGTTGTCATTAATTATACAACAAAAATAACGGCGCCATGAAAAAGTTAATTTTACTCCCACTGTTATCATTGATGATCCTGTTTTCATCTTGTGATTTCGATTTTGATTTCAACATTATTCCTGATTTTGATGATGTTGTAGATGAGATTTTTACCATCAACATCGATTCAGATCTTACCACTGGTTTTACCCAATCCGATTCGCTGGA
Organism: uncultured Bacteroidaceae bacterium; assembly: GCA_964589155.1. Lineage (GTDB taxonomy): Bacteria > Bacteroidota > Bacteroidia > Bacteroidales > M55B112. Next base: position 7,882 of record CAZPTO010000112.1, read on the forward strand.
TCTCACCCAGTATGACGCGTATGAAAAATACAAAGAGAACTTTACTTCGTTTGAAATAACTGAAATTACTTGTGAGATCGTCGAATTCGATGCGCCGGAAGACCTCTGGTTTTCAGGGACAGTCATTGCCCACGACATGGATTCAACTGTCAGTGTGGTGATCGCAGAATTTGATACCATCCACCTGCACACGGTGTATAATGATTCTTTTGAGGTGGATCTAATTGAAGATCAGGCAGGGCTCAGCCAGGTGGCTGCATGGATGGAAGATCCGGGTAAATTCAATTATCATATTGAGTACGCGTTTGTGAACGAGGACACTACGCCATACATTTTCAAGGAGGATGACTACGGTGATTATTTCAAGATCAAGCTCAATTTCGCCGTGCTGCTTAAAACCAAAGGCTGAGCCTAGTTACTGAGCACGTAGTACTCAATGGTATAATATCCTTCCTTGTCAAAATTGGGTTTGAAAGCTGGCAGTTCTTTTACCGTCCTGCCTTTTTCCAGGGTGATATGATCGAATTCCCTTTCATCGACAATTGCACCATCTGCTGATTTAACCAAGATTTTCAGTCGCACCGTTCTCTCATCTCCCACATTCAGCAGCACAGGTGTAAGTTGGTCGCGTTTGTGGTAGACCACATCTGTATTGTTGCTTCCTGCCATCACATCCTGCAATGCTATCCGGTTGATATAGAAACTCAGTTTGGCATGTCCGAGGGCGTCAATGAGTGGTTTCCTGTAGGTTCCGCTGTTCGGTCCGCCGTGCAGGCAGCACCAGCTGAATCCATCAATATCATTGATGCGTTGCCATTTCATGGATTCCCATGCGCTGAATGCCTGCCACGCCTGGCTGATCTTCCATTCATCGTATGTGAATGCTCTTCCAATACTGCCAACATCATAGTGATTCTCATAGGAAGGCATCTGGTACCAGGGTTTTCCGCGGGCCAGTTCAAAATTTTGCATCCCGATGGATTCTTCATGTTCGAAATTGAAATAGGCCCGCTCCGGACTTTCAAGCAGTGACTTCCTGTATGGATCGGGCCAGTTTCTTATTTTTTGCCATTCTGCGCCATACCCGGTGAGTGCGTCCTGGTTGCCCCTGACGATCAGTGGAGCTGTCCACTCTGTAGATGGTTCAATGGTATTGCCCTCAGGGTCAATGGTGCCGGCATCATTCCTGTAAATA
>CAZPTO010000113.1:0-9061 GCA_964589155.1 uncultured Bacteroidaceae bacterium
TTATTGTATTCATACAAGTGCAGATCTTCACTTGTCGCGGCATAATCCATGTTCCAGGTATCTCCCCATCCTGCAGCATGGATCATTCCTGTCATATCACATTCCAGCCATGCCACTTTTGGGTAATTATGCCAGGGTCTTCCCAGGCGGACTGGATCACCGTCATCTCCTCCCCGCGGACTGTTAACCGCATAAGTGATATCGCATTCATTAAACACAAACCCATAAGGTTGATCCAATGCAGTGGATGGAGCCGTGATCCATCCTCCTCCCCAGCTCCTTATCTCACAGGCATCAAAGAACACAGTTCCCGATCCATAAATATAATCTGTCCTGCCAACCACCAGGCACTCTTTAAAATAGCTCCTGTTGCCATTGCTCCAGAAGTACATCGTATCCTGGTACCCATAGAAATCGACACCTATAAAGATACATTTATCAGCCCTGACCGTTACGGCCTGTGCCTGGCCCACAGGACCTGCAGTATTCTGAATGGTCAGGTTTTCAGCTCTGAATCCATCGCCCAGGATGGTAAGGGTTGCAGAGGTTCTTATGTTGTCGCCTGTCCATAAGGCCGCATCTTCTGCGGGACATTTGGAATCACCACAATTATAAATATGATAGCTGATCACCGTCTCCTGTCGACTCTCACCGATAATAGTCACATTGATCCTGTCTGCCGGCACGATCAATTTCTCGGTATTGTACAGACCACGCTTGATATAGATCACCGTATTCCTGCCATCATTTGCAGGTACTGCATTGATCGCCGCCTGGATGGAGGTAAAATCCCCGGAACCGTCCAGGGCCACCACAATATCTGCATTCAATGGATTGTCCTGTGCAAATCCTGTCTTCATCACCATGATAACTGCCAGTATCATGAGCAGTCTGCCTCTTGTTTTCATTTCTTATCGTTTAGTTAGTTAATTCTTTTCGCTAAGTCTTCATTTGTATGTTTTAATTTCCTGACGACCATTTCAGCCACCTTCCTGGCTCCCTCCACTGAAAGGTGGGTGTCATCCTGACGGCCATCGGGGTACTTTTCAGTTGGGCCGGTCCAGACAAACATCTCTTTAGAAGCAGTTTCGCCGAGCGATTCAATCCACTCTTTTGTCATTGTCTCGAGATCGATCAACCGCACCTGTTTTTTCATTGCCAGGTTCCTGACAGCATCCGGATAATCCCCGTGTGTATCGCGCACCTGGCTATTGGCATCCAGTTTTCTTCTTACAATCGGGGTGAACAATATGGGTATTGCACCCCGGGATCTTGTATCTTTTATAAACGTCAGCAGGTTTTGAGAATAAGATCCATACGGATCCGTATACCGGCTTGTATCGTACTCCTTTTGATCATTATGTCCGAATTGAATGAACACATAATCATCTTCTTCCAGCATTTCCTGAACCACTTCCCACCTCCCCTGGTCGATAAAGCTTTTTGTACTTCTGCCATTTACAGCATGATTCCTGATCGTGACTGTTTCATTAAAATACCTTCCGAGGACCTGGCACCAGCCTGTTTCAGGATATACCTCCGGCTTCTTATCTGCCATCGTAGAATCTCCGATCGCGTAAATCGTAACTGGTTTGGGTTCATTGGCACATTGAAGGCTCATAAGCAGCATCACCAGAAAGACTGTCGCTTTAATCTTCATTCTATGCATACAATTCGTTTTTTGTATGTCTCCCTCGGGTATGTTTATGCATTTGATGAGGTTTTCATACAACATTTCATTGCGTTTCTGTCAATAGGAAACCTCATTGTCCTGTACTTCCTCACCCACAAACACATGTGAATTAAGCGACTGGTTATCCATTGGTTCAATGGATATTTTCCTGCTCCGTTCTCCACGTATCACAATATCTGCAGGTGAACGGTATTCATAGCGCAACTGATCCATATCAATTTCCGAAGAATTGATAATATTCACTGCATTCCCTTCTTTAGTCCTCAGATCGACATTATTGATCTGCACACTGGTTGCATCAGATATAAGGATCCCGTTGTCGGCTTCCAATAGCATATTGCTGAGTGTTACGTTCTCCAGGTTCATTTCTGGTAATCCCTGCAGAACGACAGCCTGCATGGCTCCTTTCACGGTAATGTTTTTTATATGAATGTCCTTGAATTGCGGTGTTTCTACTGTCACAGGTTCAGGTTCAGCAAACGCTTTCAATCCCCCTTCCTCGAGCATTTCCGAGACGGATAGTCCCCCGTAATAAAGATTAAAGGAGATGGCGTTGGTGGGGATGTCTGTCATCCTGATATCAGAGATATAAATATCCTCCACAACTCCTCCCCTTCCGCGGTTGCTTTTAAATCGCAATCCCACATCCGTGCCCATAAAGGTGCATTCAGAGACATGAACATTCCTTACTCCTCCCGACATTTCACTGCCCACGGTTACCCCTCCGTGTCCATGATATACAATATTATTTGTAATAACGATGTTTTCGCTTGGAATACCCCGCGCTCGTCCCTGTTCATTCTTTCCGGATTTGATACAGATCGCATCATCGCCCACATCAAAATTGCAGTTGGTAACGATCACATTTTTACACGATTCAATATCGATTCCATCACCATTCTGTGAGTACCACGGATTACGAACCGTAATGTTTCTAACAATCAAATCTTCAACAATCAGAGGATGTATGCACCAGGCAGGTGAGTTCTGAAATGTGGGTCCATCCAGCAACACGCGTTTGCTGTTCTTAATGCTCACCATCACCGGGCGTAGAAAGTCTCGTATCGCTTGATAGTCCTGCTTTGTTTCAAGCTTCACCGGCACATTCATATTTGCATTCTGGGCCGCTTTCAGATATTGCTCTGAAGGATACCATTCCGTACCAGCTTCATTTACCACTCCTCCCGATGCAACCAGTTCCCTCCATTGATTGCTCGTCAGCTTGAACCTTTTCACATAGCGCCATGCATCACCTGATCCGTCCCATACTCCGCTTCCCGTAAAGGCAATATTCTCAAGGTTCTTTCCATAGATTGGAGAGATGCAACGCCAGGTATTCAACCCCTCAAAAGAGGTCTCGACCAACGGATAGAGATCCTTGTTCTTTGAGAATATGATCAATGCTCCGCTCTCTGCGTGTAGCTCCAGGTTGCTCTTGAGTATGACAGGACCTGTTAACCAGATGCCGGCAGGGATTATAACTTTACCTCCCCCCTGTTCTGTGACCGCATCAATTGCATCGGAAAAGGCCTGTGTATTCAGCACTTGTCCTCCGGGGACAGCACCGTAGTCCGTAATGGACACGGTGTAGTCCGGAATTACAGGTTCCTTTATCACGGGCATATCGAATTCCAGGCCTTCATACAATGCTGAGTAATCGTTTTCCGCTGGCCGTTCGACACAAGAAACACTGACCATTATCAGAAATGGCAGTGCGATTTTCGAAAGGTATTTTTTTGCTATCATTTGTTATTTTTTTTAATTTTCACAGTTTCCAGTTCGTGTCCAATCACCCAATCGTAGCGCATCTTCTTCAGATCGTATTCCATTATTCAATTCTAAACCAGTCAATATCCACTGTGCCGGAATCGTTCGTTACTCCTTCTCTTATTGCGAAGTAACCGATCTTTGCCCCGATCCATCTGCCGGGTTTGGCCTGGAAGGTATCGCCCACCTCCGTGAATCGTTTTCCATCCAAGCTATAGCTGTAGCTGCAGATCGCTCCTTTTTCCACCCGGATCCTGAAAAATACCGTGTGTTGATCCATCGGTTCAGATATTAATTCGATCTCCTCCCCTCCCGTTCTTGCATCTTCGCATCTGACAACCCGAAGGTTATATGCGCCATCGATGCATTGCAGGGAAATATATTGATAGTCTTCACCCATCACAATAAATCCTGTTTCCTCTTTGCCCTTATAGCTGTTGAAGGTCAACCGGGTGGTTGCCGTAAACGTTTCGGCCGGTAATTTCTGTAGCAGGAAATTCGGCAAATTCCATAATCCCGCTTCATGGTCCGGCCGGGGAATACAATTCAAACGGAAATAACCGAGTTCTCCGGATGGGAATCCATAATAAAGTGTTGGATTTGCATGCCACTGCCATTGCAGTCCCAATTCACTCCCGTTGAATTCATCGCTTTCGGGCGGGGCAACCATAGCGATATCTGCTTCAATATCCGGTTTTCTATTTGAAAGAACAGGTTCACCTACGCCGTCTCCGTCCTCATCGGAACCAATCACGGGCCAACCGTCGATCCATTTCATCGGTTGTAAATGAACAATCCTGCCATAAGCTTCCTTGTCCTGGAAATGAATGAACCAGTGTTCTTCACCTGAGGGTGTGTCGATCCATGCTCCCTGGTGCGGACCATTGATTTCTGTTGACCCCTGGGCCATAACAACTTTCTCCTCGTAGGGACCGTAAATATGGCGCGAACGCAGCACCAGTTGCCATCCCCAGGTAACACCCCCTGCCGGCGCGAAGATGTAGTAATACCCGTTCCATTTATAGAATTTGGGACCCTCCACGGTTGGCTGGTCACCATGACCGTCGAATACCATAACGTCTTCACCGATTTCCCGGGTTCCGTCGGGGCTGAGTTCTGTGACCATAATGACACTTTTTATGCCTGCCCGGCTCCCTGCAAAAGCATAGGTGAGATATACTTTGCCATCATCATCCCACAGCGGAGACGGATCGATCAGGCCTTTTCCTCCCTTTACCAGTATAGGATGGGACCAGGGACCATGCGGATCTGTTGCTTTCACCAGGTAGATCCCAAAATCAGGATCCGGGTAATAAATAAAATATTCCTCATTATGATACCTGATACAGGGCGCCCAAACGCCGTTCCCGTGTTGCGGCACACTGAACACATCTTCAGGAACAAGTGTATCCAATGCATGCCCAATGAGTTCCCAATTTACGAGGTCCTTTGAATGTAATATGGGCAGCCCCGGGACACAATTGAAGGATGATGCAGTCATGTAATAATCGTCACCCACACGCACAACGTCGGGATCTGAATAATCGGCATGCAAAACAGGATTATTATAGGTACCGTCACCGTTGTCGGCCGTCCTGATTTTTGACATGCTACCCTGTGACAGCACCTCTAAAGGGATGAACAGCACAAGGAGCAGGAGGCCAGTTTTAAAGATATATCTCACACGTTTATGCTTTAAATTATAGTTTTGTTGTTTAATCCGTTACAATTCTCAACCGTTCTCTACCCTTCTCAACCCTTCTCAGCCGTTCTCTATCATTCTCTACCATTCTCTACCGTTCTCTACCCTTTTCTACCCTTCTCAATGTTCGTTTTCAATGCTCCATTTACTTCCGTAAATAGTTTTCTACCAGCTGGTTAAGATACACCTCGATGTTGGTGTATTGTGAATCCAGTGTATACTGATTGTGATCCCTGTTCATTGGATCAAGCTCATGCTCCTTTTCCCAGGAATCTGGCATGCCATCCCTGTCGGAATCATTGGGTGGCGGTGCAGATGTCAGTCCGGGCCAGCCTCCAACGTCAGCCGGGGAATCAATGATCCCATTGTTCCCTTCCTCGTAACTTGCGCCATACGACTCGCGACCAGTTCTTACTTCATTGATGATCCGGTGATCAACAGCATCCCACACCTTATTTGCACCGGCATACAACAGCACATCGTGATAAGCTGTAGAGGCATCGGTCGTCGGCATTTCCATGTGATCAACAGGCTTGGTCAGCCTGGCGCGTTGTTTTGCCTGCTCATCCACTCCTGATCCCTGCACACCCTTCTTCCAATTATTCTCAGAGATTTCGGGATATCCTTCCAAAAAATTACCCTCAATGAAGAATTTGCCACTATATAGTGTGTCCTTATTGATCGACGGATTATAAAAATCCTGGGTCAGGTCCAGGATCCGGTCCTTCACCTTATCCCTGGTAGCGGGTCCGGGTTTAAAATAATTGTTAACCAGGTTATACATCCCTTCTTCGCCGCCATAAATACTGTTATACCCCCAATTATAAATCAGGTTGTTACGGAAGTCCAATTGCTCCTTCCCGAGTCCACCTTCATAGCGTGCACCATTCAGACGTGGATTCCTGCTGGAATGGTCGGAAATCAGGTTATGATGGAACGAAGCGTTGACTCCTCCCCAGATACCTCCGAAGCCATGAGCTCCTTTATGATGACTGGAAAGGTAGAGGCTTTCACTGATGATGCACCACTGCATGGTAAAATTCTCATTGTCGTAAAATGAGGCTACCTCATCATTGGCCCAGCTGAAGCTGCAATGGTCAATGATCAGGTCCTTGTTCCGTATCCCTGAGATCGCATCATTTTCTTCATTCTCCTGCGCTCCGGGACGCACCCGGATGTACCGGATGATCACATTATCGGCATCGACCCGTACCCCGTAGTTTTTCAGACAGATCCCATCACCCGGCGAAGTCTGTCCTGCAATTGTGAGATCGCCGTTTTTAATGTGAATTGTTTTTTCCAGTTCAATGGTTCCTGAAACATTGAATACAATGATTCTCGGACCTTCTGCTTCGATGGCATCCCGGAAGCTTCCATCCCCTTTATTGTTCAGATTGTCGACAAATAGGACGTTGCCTCCTCTTCCTCCTGTGGTGTATTTTCCCCCACCCTCTGCACCGGGGAATGCCGGAACCTGGGCGTATATGTGGATGCTGGTCAATAATAATACAATTGCAAGGGAATTCTTCATATGCTCCTTTTTGAATGAATGTTCCGGGACCAGGTCGTCCCGGAACAACAATTAAACACTATTACATGAGACTACTCCAAATTATAAACCTACGCGCCACCGGGGATCACCTGCATCTCCCTTACCTGCAAAACCAGGATCTTTTATTTCGAAGACTGCATTATATGGATCTGTCCACAGGTCGGTAACAAGACCCGGATAGGTGGCGGATGGAAATCCTGCTATTGCATCTTTTCCACCCTCAACATCAAATCCAAATTCGCTGGTGGCATAATTATTTGAGAGGATAAATGTGGTATTTCCCAGGCCATCGTATGCGTCTATCAGGTATATCTCTTCCTCGGCAATATCCCAGGCGTGCCCCCAGATCGTATTTGTAATAGTAATCCCGTTCACCACATTGTCCTGTCCTGCTTCCCGGTAACGGAACATTCTTCTGCCGGTCTGTGGTGATTCATTGACCGTACATCCGTCAATTTCTAACGAGTTGGAGTTATTCCTGCTTTGAATAAATGCCTGCGTTTTACTTATTGTTGAATTTTCAATAAGAATATCATTGCATTGCCATACGTTTATATCCACGGTAAGCAACCCATAATCCCTGATGCTGTCTATTCGACAATCACTTATCGTATACGCCTCCAGGGTTCCGGCACCATCCTTCATTCTGCAAATCCCGCGCAAGGTTCTGATGACACAGGATTCAAATTTAAGTTCGCCGAGTGTCCCGGATTTGTCGATGTTAAACACATACCGTGCATTAAATCCGTCTTCAGAAGCTGTGAGGTGAATATCTTTGAATGTCACATACCCTACATTGCTTCCGTCTTTAAGGTTGAAATTCGATGAGCAATCGATCACCGGCAGGGCAGGCACAAAGCTATATCCGCTGATAAATGAAATCGATTTATCAAATTCATACCCGGCTGCCATGTATGTCTTACCTCCTTCCAGCACTATGATACTCCCGTCATCTACCTGGGCCAGTCGTTGCCGAAGCACGATGACCGAAGAGTCAATTCCGGTGAGATTCACTACATTGGGACCTGAAACCAGGGCCTCTTTGGTGGTATAGATTTCCCAGCCCCTGAGTACGTCACCACTATAAATGGCGATCTGGTACGTTGTACTGGGTTGTAATCCCGGGATGATCACCATGTTGGTGTCAATCTGCGCCTGGGTAAGTTCCAGCGTAAGCAATGGTGTGGACAGCCGGAGATCATTTTCTGAAAATATTTTTACATGTGTAATTGGATCTCCGACAGGATCCCACTCCACTTTTGCCCGTGTATCCAGCACATCAAATGTGGTGGGGGCATGCATATTGGAAGGGTATTTCTGGGTTCTGACACTCCCCAGGAACGAGGGCAGACTGTTATATTCCGGGTCGTCTGCATAAGCTGTAACCTGCACCTGGTAAATGGTAAACCACAGCAATTCCTCTCCCAGGGTTTCCTCATCCAATATGACAAAATTTGTATCTATTTCCAGTGAATAATCTACCGTTAAAAAGCTGTCGCGACTTACCTCAACCAGGTAGCCGGTGGACTGTTTCAGTTTTCCCAGGTTCACCACGATCGTATTATCTACAGAATAAAGCGCTTCATTCAACACCGGCTGAAACAACCTGGTTCTCGGATAATTCTCCTCTGGTTCACAAGACAGGAAAACGGACATGACCGTAAATGAGATGATCACCCCTATTTTGCTATATGATTTTATTCCTTTCATAATTTTCATTTTTACTTTGTTCAGGAAGTACTTAAAATCCAAAATTATATCCATCATTTGTCAGGAGCCCTTTGCTATTATCGATCCCAATCGTAGGAATAGGGAATATGTAGCGGATAACACCATCCGGGACACCAATATTGGAAGGATTCACATAATTCGCATAATCCCTTGTAATCCATTCAGCATATCCGTCGGCCTGCTCTTCGCTATACATGGCAATGAGCCAGGTTTGCCGTTCCCATGTATCATCGGGCGGTGCAACAACCTTCTCGTGCGTATTCAATATCATCAGATCACCGTTCTCGTCCAACTTCGTGTATACATAATCAGGGAGCACTCCTGTGCCGGCAAAAGCACTGTCAGCCATTGCCTTGCATCCTTCTACCGTTTCTTTTACCTTTTCATAATAAAGGTTCCAGCGTATGAGTTCATACTTCCTGATCATTTCGCCGCCAAATTCCCAGGCACGCTCATCTACGATCGCGTTAAAGAAATCCTGCTTGCTACCGGATATGTTGCCGATATAAGCATCGACTTTCGTTCCCCAGTCGGCCTCGTCAAATGCCCTTTGGCGCACTCTTCTGAAGGCTGCCTGGGCTTCGGCTGTCGGACCGTTCAATTCATTCTCTGCCTC
>CAZPTO010000114.1:0-9056 GCA_964589155.1 uncultured Bacteroidaceae bacterium
TCTTCGACGGAACTGCAAATGACCTTTTCAGCAAGGTCGTCAGGCAACAATCTGCATTCCTGCCCGGGGAATAAAAAAATCCGCGGCAACCCTTATGAGCCAAGGGTTGCCGCGAATCTACTGTCCTGTCATACGGTCTTCAGTGCAATTATTCAGACAAATCCACCAGTTCTGCTTCCTTGTCATCCACTTTGCGCAATACAAAACTGTCGCACGCGCTGTCTTCCTCTCCCACATAACCGTAATCAATCACAACCTTGTGCTTGTATTCGGGCGTCTCACCGGCAGATGCATCTGCTGCAGTTTCTTCCTCGTCAATATTGAACCGGATCACCTTCACTCCCGATTGGGCCCACCTGCAGCCCTGGATACGATACAGGGGTTCACGTATGTTCATCACGTATTCCCTGCCATTGGATTTTACGACTTTCGTTTTCCCTTCCATGAGCCATTCTTTGGGTACATCCGGTTCCCCGAAGCCTGCCAGCATGGTCCTGCGGCGTGTTAATTCCCTGGAGATGACCATTCCATCCTCCCTGACAAGATCGATCTTGCCCCGGATTGAGTGCACATAGTATCCATCCCCATTCATCCCTTTACAAACGATCACCTTCTTACCACTTACAGCAGTTCCCCGGTGCGTGTAGTCGTCAAATTCAACAGTACGCCTGGATCCTTCTTTTAACCAGGGACCATATACTGTTACGATCACCTTACCGCTTTTTTCAACGCCCCACTCATTTATACATCCCTCTCCAAAATCGCGTGTAATGATTCTCGGAAACCTTGCGTCATCTGGCTTTTCCAACGTAATAACCGGACAGGTAGTCTCTGATTTCTTAAAGTCAAATTGCTCAAGATCATACAGGATATCATCGATGATCTCTTCGATGATCACCTCGTCTTTGATCTCGTTGCTGACAAGCATCACCATGTTGTCATTTTCATTAACAACCGGTTCCTGGGACATTTCGGTCGAGCATGAACGTGCACCGAACAAAGCCAGGGCGATCACCCCGGCAAAGTATACACTTGATAGTTTTTTCATGTATTAAGGTATTTGGTTTAGAACTTCAGAACAGAACATCTAATTTGACTTTCCAAGCGCAGAAAGGTTTAATTGCCTGTCATGATATTTTTGTTTTTTTAATAAAAGTGCTGCAACATGTATTACCCGGAACAATCAAAAAACTTTGTTCCGGAGGTTTTTTATCACTGGTTGCAATAATCCGCATTCAGAAGCCTGTTTACTGATCAATAACATGTGACCGGGCACTTCAATTTTTCGTATTTTTACTTTCCTGTATAAGAAAATAATGTACCGAAAACCATCCTACAATTAAATTCAACGTTTATGAGAGCATCTACATTATTGCCTGTCATTGGATTAATGATCGTCCTGCTGACTGGGAAAGTCACAGCTATTGACACCGAAGACACCCGGTTGCTCAGTCAACCGGCCATCAGCGAACAGCACATTGCATTTATTTATGCGCACGACCTGTGGGTCGCGAACGCCGACGGGAGTTACCCGAGAAGGTTAACCGTTGATGAAGGGATTGAGTCGAGGCCTTTTTTCTCGCCAGATGGAAAATACATTGCATTCAGTGCAGAATATGACGGAAATACTGATATTTATTATGTCCCGGTGGAGGGTGGAATTCCCACAAGGCTCACCTGGCATCCGGGCCGGGATATTGCCAGTGGCTTCACTCCGGATGGAAAAAGTGTACTTTTCCTCTCCCAGCGAAACGTATTCACCAACCGGTATCTGCAACTTTTCACTGTACCGCTTGAAGGAGGCATGCCACAGCAGCTGGAGATTCCCAATGCATATCATGCATGCTATTCCCCGGACGGAAAACGGATGGCATATACCCCACTGTCCGATGCATTCCGTCAATGGAAAAATTACCGGGGAGGCAGGACTTCCAGGATATGGTTATTCTCATTCGACGACCATTCGGTGGTGGAGGTCCCTAAACCTGCAAGTGGCAGCAACGATATCACCCCGATGTGGATCGGGGAGAAAGTCTATTTCCTGAGCGATAGAAACGGTGAATTTAACCTCCATTCATATGACATTCATACAGAAGAAATTGATCAGCATACAAATTTTGAAGATTTTCCGATCACCAACGCATCGTTCAACAACACCACCATTATTCTCGAACAGGCCGGTACACTCCACAGTTATGAAACCAGCACCGGCGAACGCACAAAAATAACAGTCGGGATCGCTGCAGATCTATTGGAGCTCAGACCCAGGTATGTGAGTGGATCTGAATTCATACGGTCTGCTGATATCTCACCTGCTGGTGTACGGGCAGTGTTTGATTTCCGCGGCGAAATTGTCACAGCACCTGCCGATAAAGGCGATCCCAGGAACATCACTCAAACTCAGGGAGCCCATGAAAAATTCCCGGCATGGTCGCCCGATGGCAGCCAGATCGCCTACCTTTCGGACGCATCAGGTGAATACCAGCTGCATATAAAAGCACAGGACGGGACCGGTGATCCAACAGTTTATAAGCTCGAAGGAACCGGTTTTTATGCCGACCTGGAATGGTCGCCTGACGGCAACAAAATCTGCTACGTGGATAATGGCCGGAATTTCTATTATATCGATATCAACAATGCTGAAATTATAAAGATCGACCATGACGAATTGTATCAACCGGGCGCCTTCAGGTATATTTTCGGTGACTGGTCATCCGATTCAAAATGGATCACCTATACCAAGCTGATGAAAAATAATTTTCAGCAGGTATACCTGTATTCTATTGAAGAAGGAAAGTCGTACGCCGTAACAGATGGCCTGAGCCATGCCACGGAGCCTGTATTTGACCAGGGCGGAAAATACCTCTATTTCTTTGCATCCACAGATGCAGGACCGGTAGTGAACTGGTTTGATCTGTCGAATGCAGATATGGAAATGACCCAAAACATTTACCTGGTCACCCTGTCCAAAGAAACGCCCTCCCCACTTGCAAAAGAGAGCGATGAAGTGGAGGTTAAAGAAGATAAAAACGGCAGTTCTGAAGATGAGAATGGCATGAGAGCAAAGAAGAAAAAGAAGAAGAAAGAAGATGCTGATAAAGAAGAGGAAGAAGCAAGCAAAGCCATGGTAATCGATACTGACGGACTGCAGCACCGGATCCTGGATATTCCCGTGGAGGCTGGCTCCTACTATGGCTTAGGATCCTCAGGCGAGGGCGAAATCCTTTACATATCGAACATTAACGGGAAACGCACCATGCATAAATACAGCCTCGAAGACCGGAAGGATGAGGAGGTAGCTGAGATGACGAACTATCTCATTTCGGCAGATGGCAAAAAAATGCTTTATATCCACGGGAACAAATACGGGGTCACCGATGCCGGAGCAAAACCAGACCCGGAAAAGGGAGTGATCAATACAGGTGCAATTGAGGTTAAGATCGATCCCGCAGCAGAATGGCCACAGATCTTCGATGAGGCCTGGCGGGTGAACCGGGATTACTTTTACGATCCCGGCATGCATGGTGCTGACTGGCCGGCCATGAAGGAAAAATATGCGCAGTTCCTCCCCGACCTTGCAAGCAGAAGCGACCTCAACCGGGTGATCCGGTGGATGTGCAGTGAATTGGCGGTAGGACACCATCGCGTGGGTGGTGGAGCTACGTTGAACGATCCGGAAAGAATTAATGGCGGACTGCTGGGTATCGATTTCGAGATCTCAGAAGAACGCTACCGGATCACAAAAATTTATGAAGGACTGAACTGGAACCCCAATCTCAGGTCACCTTTAACCGAACCCGGGCTAAATGTGGAGGTCGGTGATTTCATCCTGGCAGTAAATGGTAAAAAAATCACTGACGCAGAAAATTTCTACAGTTTCTTTGAGAATACGGCCGGAAAGATTGTCCGTCTCGAAATAGGTCCAAACCCAGATGGCAGCGAATCCAGGGAGATTCAGACTGTCCCGGTCAGCAACGAATACGCGTTGCGCAACAGGGATTGGGTAGAAGGCAACCTGGAAAAAGTGAACCGGGCAACCGGCGGCCAGGTGGCCTACGTATATGTCCCCAACACTGCCGGCCTCGGCCATGAGTATTTCAAAAGATATTTCTTTCCCCAGGCTGACAAGAAAGCGATCATCATTGATGAACGGTTCAATGGGGGCGGACTCCTGGCGGATTATTACATTGACATCCTGACCCGTCGCTACCAGTCGCACTGGAACATGCGTTATACCAATGATCTGAAAACTCCGAGTGCTTCGATCCAGGGACCCAAAGTGATGCTGATCGATGAAACGGCCGGTTCAGGCGGCGACATGCTGCCGTGGATGTTCCGGAAATTTGATGTGGGCACTCTTGTAGGCAAACGCACCTGGGGCGGACTGGTCGGTGTGCTCGGATTTCCCGAACTGATGGACGGTGGCTATGTTACCGCACCGAATGTGGCGATCTGGACCGAAGATGGCTTCGTGGTGGAAAACGTGGGAGTCCCGCCCGATGTAGAGGTGGAACAGTGGCCGTCAGAAGTGATCGAAGGGCATGATCCCCAGCTGGAGAAAGCCATTGAGATCGTCATGGAACAACTCAGGGCCGATCCCCCGGAAGTAATTGTACGTCCACCCTACCCGGTAAGGGCCAGATAAGTTTACACATTTGAAGGTCAGTACTGCCAATTGCCTGAAACCGAATAATCCGAAGACGGGGCGTGGCAGAAATCCGATTCTTCTTCCAGGTACTGTGGAAAAAAAGGCACCATGTCGTTGATTTTCCACACAATTTGATTCAATATATAAAAAACCTATTCACGCTGACACCTGGTGGCTAAAAAGTGCCGCCACGTGTCAGCGTGGATTTGGTTTGATGTACAGGAATTCCTGTCTGCACATCTGATACTTTTCAGGCGGAACACTGCTTGTTTGGCACATCATTGGTTGAACCCTTTAATCTAACAGGGTTACGGACCGCTAACAGAACACCGAACCAAATACGTACATCGGTCCACTCACTAAAATAACCAGCGATGAATTATATTTTTAAATTTCAGGATCTTGATAATTCCAATGTAGCGGAAGTAGGAGGAAAAAATGCTTCGCTCGGAGAAATGTTTACGCAACTAGAATCAAAAGGAGTGCGTGTTCCCGATGGTTTTGCCACCTCTTCTGAGTGTTACCGTGACTTCCTTCAGGCCAATGACCTGGAAAAGCCCATCAAAGATTTGCTTGACAAGCTTGATCCTGAAAATCTGGACAGCCTGGAGGACACAGGTAAAAAGATTCGAAAGAAGATACTGGATGCAGACATCCCGGAAAAGATCGCAGAGGCAATCACAGAAGGCTATAACGACCTAAAGGAAAGAGAAAAAGAAGTGAGCTCTGTTGCTGTCAGAAGCAGTGCCACGGCCGAGGACCTACCTGAAACAAGTTTTGCAGGGCAACATGATTCATTTATGAACATCAAAGGGGATGAAGCCCTGCTGGAAGCCTGGAAAAAATGCGTGGCCTCCCTGTTTACCGACCGGGCGATCAAGTACCGCGAGGAAAATGATTTTGAACACATGAAGGTGGCGCTTTCGGTAGGGGTGCAGAAAATGGTTCGTGCAGATGAGGCCTCAGCAGGCGTGGCATTCACCATAGATCCGGACAGCGGCTTTGAAAATGTGATCCTGGTGAACGGCACCTGGGGACTCGGTGAGAACGTAGTACAGGGGACAGTCAGGACAGACGAATTTTACCTCTATAAGAAAGCACTGAAGGAAGAAAAAAGATCCATCATTACCAAACGCATCGGGAGCAAGAAGAAGATGATGATCTTCAGCGATGATGCTGATGAACCGGTAAAAAATATTGAGACCCCGGAAGAAAAACGATCACAACAGGTGCTGAGCGATGAGCAGCTTGTACAGTTGGGGAAATGGTGCCTGGCCATTGAGGAGCATTATGACAAACCCATGGACATTGAATGGGCGACAGATGGAGCGTCCGGGGAATTGTATATCGTCCAGGCAAGGCCCGAAACCGTGCATTCAAGCAAGGAGGGCAAGGCGAAATTAAAAACTTTCTCATTTGATGACAAGGATGAGTCCCCTGTGTTGGAAGGAATCGGAATCGGGAACAAAATTGTCTCCGGAAAGGTAAAGATCCTGGATTCCCCTGATGATGCAGATAAACTTGAAAAGGGAGAGGTCCTGGTGACAGAGATCACCAATCCCGATTGGGATCCGGTAATGAAGAAAGCCTCCGCAATTGTTACCAATAGTGGCGGCAGGACAAGTCATGCAGCAATCGTGGCCCGCGAACTTGGTGCCGTGGCCATCGTGGGAACAGGCAATGCCACCGAAACCCTGGAAGACGGGCAGGAAGTTACTGTTTCCAGTGCCGGGGGGACCGATGGTAAAATCTTTGACGGGGTCAGGGAATGGGACGAAGAGGAAATTGACACCAGTGAAATGGAAGACCCTGATACAAAAGTAATGCTGATCCTTGCCCATCCCGGCACCGCATTTAATAATTCCAAATACCCGGTTGACGGCGTTGGACTGATGCGACTGGAATTTGTGATCAACAGTGAGATCATGATTCACCCCATGGCACTTCTGAAATTTGATGAGCTGGAGGACAAAGAAGCTGCGAAAGAGATTGAAAAACTTACTTCGCGGTACGACGACAAAAAAGAGTATTTCACCGATAAGCTCTCAATGGCAGTGGGAACCATCGCTGCCGCCTTCTATCCCAGGGATGTGATCGTCAGGATGAGTGACTTTAAATCCAATGAATACAGCGAGCTGATTGGCGGAAAACAATTTGAACCGGAAGAGGAAAACCCGATGGTTGGCTTCAGGGGTGCAGCAAGATATTACCACGAAGGATACAGGGATGGATTTGCCCTTGAGTGTGAAGCCATGCGTATCGTCAGGGATGAAATGGGACTGACTAATGTGAAACTGATGATCCCCTTCTGCAGGACCTTCGAGGAAGGGAAGAAAGTAATCGGGGAGATGGAAAAGAACGGGTTAAAACAGGGAGAGAATGCCCTGGAGATCTATGTCATGACCGAGCTGCCGGTAAATGCTGTCAGAGCAGAAGCATTTGCCAAGATCTTCGACGGCTTTTCGATCGGATCCAATGACCTTACGCAGTTGGTTCTTGGCGTAGACAGGGACTCCGAACTTGTAAGTCACATCTTCAGTGAGCAGGACCCTGCTGTTATGGAAATGATTGAGATGTCGATCCGAAAAGCAAGGGAGAACTATAAGGAGATTGGATTATGCGGACAGGCGCCAAGTGACTTCCCAAAGTTTGCGAAATTCCTGGTTGAAAATAAGATCAATAGCATTTCATTCAATCCGGATGCTGTAGCAAAAGGCATTAAAAACATCGTTGAAGCTGAAAAAAATATTAAAACATGATCATAGTATTATTTGGACTGCCCGGTACCGGAAAATCCTACCTGGCACGGCATCTTGCTGCAGATACCCAGGCATTGTATCTGAACACGGATATCATAAGGGAAAGGATGAACAAGCAGGGAGCGTATGACGAAAAGACAAGGCGCGAGGTATATGAAAGAATCCTGGAAGAGATCAACCGCTCAGCTGCACAGGAAAAGCTGATGATTGTAGATGGGACATTTAACAGTAATACACTCAGGTACATGTTCAACAAGCGTTCCTGGGAACTGAAGCGGTATCTCTACTACATTGAAATGAAAGCCGCAGAGGATAAAGTAAAAGAGAGAATGAAGAACGACCGCACATACAGCGAGGCGGACTATTCAGTGTATAAAAAAATGAAAGCAACATTTGATTTCATGCCTGAGGAACACCTGGTGATAGACTCCGACGTGCTTGAATTAGATGAAATGAAGGCGAAAGTAAGGGATTTAATCAATGGAAAAAGAACAAATTCAGAAACTGTTAGAGACATGCAGCTTCAATGACAGCTGTGAAAACGCAAGGTTGATTGAGACGCATATCTCATGGATCGTATTGACAGACCGGTATGCGTATAAGTTCAAGCGTCCTGTTAAATACTCATTCGTTGATTTTTCGACCCGGGAACTCCGGGAACATTTTTGTCATCGCGAAGTGGAACTGAACAGGCGTCTTTCTCCCGATATGTACCTGGGGGTGGTACCGGTTACAGAAACCAGGGTTGCAGAGGAATCAGCACCCGGGAAAGGAGAGGTAATCGATCATGCCGTGAAGATGAAAAGAATGAATAACAGGCGGCGGATGGATGTAATGTTGAAACAAAGGAGGGTAAAGCAGGAAGATATGGAAAAGCTGGCAACAATGCTGGCACGGTTTCATAAAAGCGCGCAAATCGTGAAGAATGCATTCAATACGAATGCTTTTCATGAGAAATATAAAGATATTCTGAGTGTGAAGGATTATATCCGTAAATATTGCAATGCAGACTACCTGGAAAGGGTCAAAGAATCTGTCACTCAATCCTGCCTGTACCTGAACATGAACAGGAACCTGATGAATCATCGTGTTATCACAAATCACCAGCGGGACTGTCACGGGGACCTGAACAGTACAAATATTTTCCTGTATGACGAACCGGTCATCTTTGACTGCATCGATTTCAATAAAGAATACCGGGTAATCGATTTGCTCAACGAGATTGCATTTCTATGTGTTGATCTTGACTTCCATGGGCATGCCCAACTCGGCCACCACTTTTATAACGCCTATATGGAGGCATCCGGTGAAAAAGTGAATGGGGAGATCGGAATGCTGTTCAATTATTATAAAAGCTATCGTGCCAATGTACGTGCCAAAGTCACTGCGATCAATGCTGCGAAAACCGGGAATGAAAAAGAGCGCTCCGGTGATGTGAAATCCTATCTTGACCTGATGAACATATACGTGGGTAAATTAAACCTGAAACCGGTAAATGGTAAACTTCTGAAAACATAGACGCTGATCGCGCGCTGGTGATCGAGATGTGGCGATCGGCCCCTGGTGGCTGTATTCTGGTGATTGCACCCAGGTGGTCGTGCTCAGGTGATCGCGGCCTGATGATCCTCATCTGGTGATCGTGCGCTTCG
>CAZPTO010000115.1:0-9040 GCA_964589155.1 uncultured Bacteroidaceae bacterium
TCTTTATGGTTCGGGTCAGTTTCGACCAGAAACCGTTCAGGAAAATGATGATGCGGGCCTGGGGGGGCAATTGCATCGCCAGTCCAAGTACAGAAACCCAGGCAGGAAGAGATATCCTGGCAAAATATCCCGACACGCCCGGAAGCCTTGGTATCGCCATCTCAGAAGCCATTGAGGCAGCAGTTACGGATCCTTCAGGAAAGACCAGGTACTCCCTTGGAAGCGTGTTGAACCATGTCATGCTTCACCAGACCATCATCGGGCTTGAAACGAAAAAGCAACTGGCCAAGATCAATGAGAAAAAGGTAGATGTGGTGATCGGCTGTGCCGGCGGCGGAAGCAACTTTGCCGGATTGGCATTTCCGTTTGTGAATGACAAGATCAACGGGGCTGAGATCGATGTAGTTGCCGTGGAACCGGCCAGCTGTCCGACCCTGACCCGCGCTCCATTTGCATATGACCATGGCGATGTGGCGGAGATGACGCCCCTGATGGCCATGCACTCCCTGGGCCATACGTTTATTCCGCCCCCCATTCATGCAGGCGGATTGAGGTACCACGGAATCTCCCCGCTGATCAGTCATGCTGTTAACCACGAGCTGATCAGGCCGGAAGCGATCCACCAACTGGAATGTTATGAAGCTGCGGTTAAATTTGCCCGTACAGAGGGAATCATTCCTGCCCCGGAAACCAGTCATGCTGTAGCCTCTGCTATAAGAGAAGCCAATAAGGCAAAAGAGGAAGGCAAGGAGAAGGTGATCGTGTTCAACCTCAGCGGACACGGACTGATGGACCTGGTGGGCTATGATAAATTCTTCAATGGAGAATTGTCCGATCACTCCCTGCCGGAGGAAGACCTGGCAAAATTCACGGAGATCCTCAAAGGATATCCTGCACCGGGCATGTAAAATAAGCTATAATAAAATTTGGGACCACCGGCGGTCTTACAGGAAAGAGTCGGGTGTTTTTCTTATTCATAAGGAAAAACACCCGACATTTTTTTTGCAATCGAATATTCACCTAATTTTATAAAAATATATGCCAACACTATGATCGATGCAAAAGACTTCCGGAAACATGCACATGATTTTGTCGACTGGATGGCCGACTACCTGGAAAACGTGGAAGACCTGCCTGTAAAATCGCAGGTAAAGCCAGGAGAAATATTCAGTCAAATTCCTGATACTCCCCCTCCGGAAGGCGAGGATATGTCAGCGGTCTTTGAGGATTTCAGGAACATCATCCTGCCCGGCATGACCCACTGGCAGAGCCCGAACTACTTTGCTTATTTTACGGCCAATTCCAGCTATCCTTCGGTGCTGGCTGAAATGCTGACCGCCACCCTGGCAGCCCAGTGCATGGTCTGGGAAACTTCCCCGGCTGCAGCTGAACTGGAAGAGAAAGTGATGATCTGGCTCCGCGAAATGATCGGTTTACCCGGTCTGTTTGAAGGGGTGATCCAGGATACCGCTTCAACAGCGACCCTGGTGGCACTGCTGACGGCCCGGGAGAAATACACATCGTACAGTATCAATGAAGATGGGTTCTCAGGGGATGAGCATTTCAGGATCTATTGTAGCACCGAGGCCCACTCTTCCATCGAAAAAGCGGTGAAAATGGCAGGACTTGGGAGGCAAAACCTGGTGAAAATCGAAACGGACGCCGCACTTGCCATTCTGCCTGAACGATTAATGGAGGCGGTGGAGCAGGACCTCGCCAATGGTTATACCCCGCTCTGTGTTATTGCTGCCCTTGGAACCACCGGGACAGGGGCAACAGACCCGCTGCCCCCTATTGCTTCATTCTGCCGGAAGAAGAATATCTGGTTACATGTGGATGCCGCCTGGGCCGGAACCGCCCTGGTCCTCCCGGAACATCGGTATATGATCGAAGGGATCGAGGACGTGGACAGCTTTGTGTTCAATCCGCACAAGTGGATGTTCACCAATTTCGACTGTTCGGCTTATTTTGTGAAGGATGTGGGCGCGCTGCTGAAGACCTTTGAAATCCTTCCCGAATACCTGAAGACCGGAACAAGAGGACAGGTGAACGATTACCGGGACTGGGGCATTCAGTTAGGCAGGCGTTTCAGGGCACTGAAACTGTGGTTTGTCATCAGAGACTATGGCGTGGAAGGGATCCGCAGCAAGGTGAAGGACCATATTGAATGGGCCGGGAAACTGGCAACACTTGTGAGAAAGGAGCAGGACTTTACACTATTCGAACCGCAGCATCTCGGACTGGTCTGTTTCCGGTATACTCCCCGGGAGATTACCGGTAAGGAGGAGCTGAATGCCAGCAATCACCGCCTGATGGAAACGCTGAATGCATCCGGGAAGATCTTTCTTACTCATACGAAAGTCGATGGCTTCATGACCCTCCGGATGGTGATCGGGCAAACCAACGTCACACGCGATCATGTGATGAACGCCTGGGACCTTGTGAAAAAAACAGCAAAGGAGCAGCATCGTTAAAAGCTGCAAGAAGGCTGAATGTTGCCAGGTTTTTTGCATGTTTACAAATGATTGTCTAACTTGTTGATTAATACAACCCCCAACAGCAATGAAGACTAAAATCCGATTGTACATTCTGGCCGTTTTCCTGGTTTTTTCCGGATGCCAGAAGATCTTTAACAAGCCCGATGATGTAGCAAAAATAGATATTGCCGATGCGCAATACGTGGGAATCGATGAATCTGCGAATTTTGACCAGGGAGCTACGAATAACCTGGTGAAGATCAGAAAAGGAGAGGCCCTGGACCAATGGCAAACGGTTGATTTTATCGACAGTGAGGAGAATTTTCTTGGAGAAGATTTCATTTATGCCGATGCCTGGTCCATTCACCCGGCCTCTGAGGATTATACGATCATTGCCGGTGAATTTAAGTTCAATGTGAAAGGGGAAGAGCAACGGCATTTCGGACTATTAGTGAACAATCATACCGGGGCGATCTTCGGACTGGGAGAGCGGTATTTTCCGGAACCCTTGTATGGATTGCAAGGAGCTTATTATTACCAGACCGACGGCGAGGGAAATATTTATTTCGTGAATGGTGACCTTTACCGCATTCTGGTCAATGACGGTGAGCAACTCCAGCTCGAAATGTATATGGATCGTGCAGCGAATATAAATGACGAGCGATACCTGGTGGATCAGCAGGGCAATGTCTATTTTCAGCAAGGTGGCCGGGTGAAAATGCATTCAGGAGGGATCGCCGAAACCGATATGCACTTTGTTGCCGTGAACGGCACAGATGGCAAATGTTATGGATTCAGACAGGGCTGGGACGAAGCGGAACCACAGGAAACTACTTATATGATGCTGCTTGAAGTAAAAGACGGTGAATTCAACAGCACAAAAATTTGTGAGGATGGATTTATGTTTGATGGGGATTTTGGCCAGGCTTTCCAATACAAGGATCCTGACAGGCAATTCAACATTATCATTGCAGTGGGCGAACTGGTTCCCCAACAGGATTTTGGAAATGAACGGTGTATAGGGGTCGTTTTGGATGAAGCATCCCATGTGCTGATCCCGGTTTTAACCGATGCTTCCGACAATTTTCAGCCGATGGGCATTGAAGGCGCATACCTTTGGGTGGAAAAGCGTGCGGATCAGTATGCGGCGCTCAACCTCTCTTCATTAGAGGTTGATGCCTCCAGGAATGTTGCACATATTACTGAATCCACTGTATTTGATTTGCCATCTGAATTGGATAACGGCGGGGCCTCATTCCATTATGGAGGAGCCGGACTCAATATTTCAGGCTTCAACCTGGCGACCGAAACCAAATATAAAGGAAAGATCACCCTAGAGAACGGGGTGGAGTTTTACGAGACAGACAGTGTTCCTTACCTGGAAACACTCACCCGTATTCAATAACCCCTGTCAACGTATAAATCAGTTGATCAACTGAATTTGCAGTAGATTGCGTCTGGAAGCCTGCTCACCCGATCCGATCTCTTTTTGCACGGTTTGCAAATTGATTACTTATCATTCGGAATATGACCGACAGCTGCTGACATGACCGTGTGTTCTCGGGGTCCGTACATTACCAATCACTGATATTTATAATGACTTGAGAACCTTCTTCAATTGTCCGGATACTTCCTCAAGGATGGGAGTAATGGCATCATTTCCTGTAACCGCCATGGTTACTTCAGGGTTGCTGATCACGACCTCTGAACGGTTCTCTGCGATATGTTTTACCACGATCTTGCAGGGAAGCAGCAACCCCATGTTGGGCTCGTGCTGCAGGAGCTTATGTGCAATTTTTGCATTGCATGCTCCTATGATGATGTATGGATCCATCTCCACGCCCGGGATCTTTGACGTGATGGTCTTATATATGGATATCTCTGAGACAACGCCAAAATTCTGATCTTTCAGCACGTCCTTGAGCTTTTCAATGGCCACCTCGTATGAAACGTCCATTTGTTTTGAGAAGTAGTATTTTTCCTGTGCATAAATATTGCTTATCAGCAGGCTGAATGCGATTGCGAAAAAAAGAAATTTTGATTTCATCAGTTTTACTGTTTAAATATACTACATGATTTAAGTTTGAAATTGACGGGGTACGTAGTTAACAACAGACCGGTTGTTTGGTTCGAACCTGTTTCCGTTCTGCTGATTCCCATGCACTGCATCGGAGAACGACCTGTAAGCACTGTGCAAGCCGGGCTTGTTCAACAATACCACCATTCATGAAAAAATACCAGCTTTCCGCTGCCTCTTCCCCGGCTTTCCGCTGCCCCTTCCCCGGTTGTCCGGAATATCTTTGATGTCCTGCCCTGCACCTTTCAGGATTATTCATACCTTTGGTATAATGTACCCGGATGGGCACAGTCCTTTTAGTGCAAATCCACTGTCAGCTAAAAAGAATATAGGATCTCGCACCCCTGTAAATCTTGGTATAACCTGGTGTCCAGGAATGATTTTTCTAAACTAACACGGTCGAATGATGAAATACAAATCTGTGAACTGGGGAATGATCGGGGTAGGAGATGTGACCCGGAAAAAAAGTGCACCTTCCTTCAACAAGGTCGACCAGTCGGCCCTGGTAGCTATAGGAAGCCGTACCCCGGAAAAGGCAAGGAAATTTGCTGAAGAACATGGCATCATGAAGGTGTATGATGATCCCACAGGGGTGATCAGCGATCCGGACGTGGATGCGGTGTATATCGCTACGCCACCCGATGCACATAAGGAGTATGCACTGAAGGTGATCGAAGCAGGTAAGCCTGTATATATCGAAAAACCGATGGCGCGTACGTTGAAGGAATGCCTGCTGATCAATGAAACGGCTGACCGGAACAATGTGCCGGTTTTTGTTGCTTATTACCGGCGATCGCTGGAGTATTTTCAAAAGGTGAAAGAGATCCTTGATGCAGGAAAACTGGGCCAGATCCTGGCCCTTCACATCGAACAGCATTTCGCGGCAAGACAGGAGGATTTCAACCGGGAATCACCGCCCTGGCGCGTGGTCCCGGGTATCTCGGGAGGTGGTTATTTTCATGATATGGGATGTCATGCCCTCGATATCCTCTTCTACCTGTTTGGTGACCCGGTATCAGCGACAGGACATGCAACCAACCTGGCAGGGATCTATGAACCGGAAGATACCATCACCGCACTGGTGCATTTTCCAGGAGATCTTCTGCTTACCGGGAACTGGAGTTTCGTGGTTCCTGAAGCATACCAGCGCGACCGGGTACATATTTCCGGCGAACACGGGAAACTCTCTTTTTCGATATTCAGCTTTGAACCCATCCGAACGGAGATTCGGGGGAAGACCGGGACAATCAGTACAGCGCAGCCTGAACATATCCAGATGCCCTTTATTCAATCCATCGTGGATCAGCTAACCGGGACGGGAACCTGTCCTTCGACGGGGAAAACTGCTGCCGTTACCTCCAGGGTAATGGAAGAAATAGTACAAATGGGTCCCAGGGAAAAAGCCTGAGTAAAACCGATTACGGCCATGATAAATTTTTTTTATACGCAGCTGCTGCGTCCAGGGTCATCTGTTTTATCAAACATGCATCAAAAACGGGATGCCCTCAGGCAGCTTAATAAGTTGCGGTAAAAAGGGTACATGATATTAAGTACGATATGGATATAAAAATAGTTGAAGCTACCGGGAAGAATGCCATGAATTATTTCATCCGGTTTCCAAAAGAGCTGTACCGGGATGATCCTTATTATGTAGCTGAACCGGAACGTTTTCAACGGAAGTTCATGTCGCAAAAAAATCCATTTTTCAACCATTCTTCAGCACGGTTCTATATTGCAATTGCCGATGGCAGAATAGCGGGGAGGGTTGCCGCCATAACAAACACGGTTCACAACCAGGTTTATAATGAAAAAACAGGATTTTTTGGATTTTTTGATGCCATTGAATCATACGAGGTAGCCAGAATGCTGCTCGACCAGGTCACGGAAATTCATCTTCAAAACGGCATGGACAGGATCATTGGTCCCACCAATTTTACCACCAATGATTCCTGCGGGGTGCTGGTATCAGGGTTTGACAAACACCCGGTGGTGTGGATGCCATACAACAAACCCTACTACAATGATTTTCTTACCCGCTATGGATTTGAGAAGGAGATGGATTTGTCTTCCTTCCATTTTGGGGCAGAAATTATGGGAAAGCCCTGTTTTGGAACAAGTGCACAGGAGAGCACCGGAAGACTTCAGGATATGGGGATCAGCATTCGGAATATTAACTATGAAGACCTCAAAGGTGAAGTTGCCGGAATGCGGGAAGTATACAACGCTTCCAACCAGGATAACGGGGGATTCATCCCATTGGATGAGGAGGAGTTCCTGCATTTGGTACGGCAATTTAAGAAGTTTGTGCCGGAGGAATTGATATTTATCGCTGAATCGGAAGGGAACCAGGTTGGTTTCCTGGTAACCCTGCCGGACATGAACCAGGTGTTCAGACACATCCCCTCAGGAAAATTGTGGCCGTTCGGCTTTATCCGGTACCTGTGGTTCAAACGCAAGATCAGTAAGGCAAGGCTCATGATGCTGAGCATCCTGCAAGGATTCCGGAACCAGGGGATCGATCTGGTGATGTGTGAGCGGTTGAGTCAAAACCTTATCCGGCTGGGCATCCGGGAAGGAGAGGCATCCTATGTGATGGGAAACAACCTGTTGATGCATTCCATTGTACAGAAAACGGGACTTGAAAAGGTGAGTGAATACAGACTATATCGGAGAAAAATATTCATGCAGGAACCACATTAGGCGTTGCATATCCTGTTATGAGGCTGGAGTTCAGCAGCGGGTGTTGCAAAGTATTGCAGCGTATTGCAAAGAGTTGCCTAGAACCTGATCCCCATCACCAGCACATCATCGATCTGCTCAGTACTTTCCATCCATGATTCAAAGGTGGATTCCAGGATTTCTTTTTGGTCGATCATTGGCAAATCGGAATTTTTTAATAACATTTTCCTTAATCTCCCTGTATTGAATTTCTTGTCTTGTTTTCCCCCGAACTGGTCGCTGTATCCATCCGACAGCAGGTAGATCACATCCCCCTTTTTGATCTTTAACGTGTGCCCGGTAAACTCCTTTTTTTCAGGAAAATAACCAATGGGCATCCGGTTGGGTTTAATGATGTGCAGCTCTTCATCCCTGACCAGGTAAAGCGGACTGTTCGCCCCGGAATAATTCAGCTCAGCGGTCTTACTGTTGTAAATACACATGGCGATATCCATCCCGTCATCAGTATTGTTGCGCGACCCTGACTGTGAAAGTGCAGCTGTGATCATGACACGGAGTTGGTTCAGTATGCCACTGGCTGTAAGTGTTTTCTTCCTGCTCTTCGTGATCTCATTGAGGAAAGAATTTCCCAGCATACTCATGAATGCACCCGGCACTCCATGACCTGTACAATCAGCGACCGAGAAGATCACCTGGTCATCACGTTCCGTGATCCAGTAAAAATCACCACTTACAATATCCCGTGGCCTGAATAAAATGAAATAATCACCAAAAGCAGCTTCAAATAATTTTGGAGAGGGAAGGATCGCTCGCTGGATCCGGCTCGCATAGGTAATACTGGCCGTGATCGAATCTTTCTGCAGTTCGATCTGTTTTTTCTGTTCACTGATCTCTATGGTCCGCTCATTTACCTTTTCTTCAAGGATCGCCTTGTCGCGTTTGATCTTACGCTCGCGCAGGTAGAAGAATACATATAGTATTATAAACAGAATCGGACTCAAAGACAGGTAGAACCATGGCTGCTGGTAAAAGGGCGTCTTAATTGTGATATACAACGCCCTGGCCGGACTGATCTCCCCAAGCACATTGCGGGCCCGGACATAAATTGTGTATTCACCCGATTCCAGGAACAGGCTCAATTCTGGTGAATCACTCCATTCCGACCAGTCTTCCATACGGTTCTCAATCCTGTATTGGAAAAGGATTTGCTCATTGCCCGGGAAGAACGGTGCGCTTAGGAGAATGTGTAATGGCGTCTGTTCAGGTAAAAAACTAAGGAAGGACAAATCTGTATATGCCCCTGATGCATCACGTAGGTATTCAATACTTACATTAAATGAACTATAGGAATGATCAGTAATTCTGTGAGATAAATTAAATAGACGTTCATTTTCATCTATGATCCAGTAACCCCTGTCAGGATCATAGGTCAATGCTGTAATGTTCCGGAAAAGTCCGAAATGTGATTCATATTGATGTGCATTACTGCTCTCACTGGCAAAGGCATGCAATTGGTTGTCAATTTTCAGCCATTGCTGCGTATCATCAGAATGAATGAACTCAACGGAGGCATATTGATCAGGGAGAAAATGGTGCTCATAGATAAGAAAGGAATCCAGGGTAGCAGCATAGAATTCGATGGAGCTGCTTGAAAAGAGAAAGAGTGTGTCCCTGAGATATTTCAGCTGGAGCTCTTCGGGGTAGGGCGATGCAAAGGTATAGGTATTGATCAGTTTTGGATCGTGCGTCAACCGGTGAACGGTATTGTACCCACTGAGCCAGATAAAATGTTGGTCATGCGTGACAC
>CAZPTO010000116.1:0-9030 GCA_964589155.1 uncultured Bacteroidaceae bacterium
TTTCATCAAATTTAAGTTGTTCCTTCATTGGCATGCCCATAGGAGCATACATTTTCCATGTGGCTAATTTGATCCCAACCTTGTCTTTTGGAGTAAGTTGATATCCAAAATGAAACTCGTAGTGGTGTGTATTCGTTTTTTCCTCACCAAAATTTAAGAATGTATGATACGCAGTGCCTAATGCAAATTTGTGGCCAGGTACCTGAGAATTTAAAGATGCACTTTCGGTTTTCGTAGCATTTTGACTGTACGCCTGTGAGAATAGCAAGGCGAGTAATAATCCGGTTGTAACTCCTTTTGTTTTCATAATTCTGAATTTTAAATTAAACTTTTGTAATGATTCAAAATTACAGCATTATGAAGGTTGAGTTCGTTGACTTAAGTTAAGAAATTAAAGGATGTAAAACTATTCCTGATTGATAATTCGCTTGCGAATCCGGCTTAATGATTCTGGCTTAATACCCAAATAACTTGCGATTTGATGCTGGGGGGCTCTCTGTATTAAATCTGGTCTGTTTTTTAATAAAGCCTGATATCTTTCTTCAGGTGAAGCCATTTTATACTCGGCGAATGTGTTCTGATTTTTCGCCATGATCGCTTCTCCTAAAGCCCGGTTCAATGATTCAAGCTGAGGGAATTTATGATACATTTCTGTTTCCAGTTCAGGAGTACCAATTCCTGCAACAGTATCTTCAATGCATTCAAGATAATGGTTGGAGGGTATTTTACTTCCATATGCTGTAGGTATAACAGCTTGTTCTTCGGTATAAAATTCTGTTGTTTTGTCTTCGCCATCTTTCAAATAGAAGCTTCTGATACACCCTTTAATTACAAAAAAGCATTCATTTGATCTTTTCCCTTCTTCAAGCAAAATGGTTCCTTTATCAAAGCACTTTATGAATTCGATTTTACTAAGTTCTTCCTCCAATTCTTTTGTGACAGGAATATACTTTGACAGGTATTCAAAAATTTCTTTTTCCATTTTGGTTGTTTTGCTTTGGTTATGCACACATACTGGGTTCTAACAGGCTTTTTTACAGTCCCCAAGCCGGGGTGTTATATGAAGCTTTCCTTTATGCAACGACCCAAAGTTAATAAGAATTTGGCTACCTAAAATGAAAGTGGCGGAGCAGTTCCTCCCCCATCCATTTTTCCAGGAACACTTGATCGTGCTCGATATTGTGTCCGCGGAGAAAAGGAGCGGAAGCGACAAAGCCAGCGAAGCCGGATTTGGTCAATTAAAACATCACAATTTTTGACCTCAAATCGGGTTATTCACCCCTCTACCGCACCAGCAAACGCCCGTAGACCTGTGCTCCTTTTTCGGACATTTTCAGGATGTACACGCCGGGTGTGAGCTGGGTGACATCCACCTCGTATGAGCTGTTGTGCCGGTAGGTTGCGACCTTCACTCCATCCAGGGAATAAATCTCCAGGTCGAATGGTGCATGGCCCACTGCCTGGATGTACACGGTTTTACTGGCCGGGTTGGGGTATATCCTGAAAAGATGATCGGCTTCAGCAGGTGCTTCCTCGCCGGTGTTCGGACCAGTGCCGGGATCAGTCCCAGGGTCTGTTCCAGGATCGGTCCCCGGGTCCGTGCCGGGATCAGTGCCGGGGTCTGTTCCAGGATCCGTGCCGGGATCGGTGCCGGGGTCGGTGCCGGGACTACCTGTGGTATCCGCAACAAATGTTTTCATCCCGGCAAAGGCCAGGGTGATGTTCGATGCACTGGATTTTTTCTTCACCAGGGAAACTTCGTTCA
The DNA here is from genome assembly GCA_964589155.1 of uncultured Bacteroidaceae bacterium. GTDB lineage: Bacteria > Bacteroidota > Bacteroidia > Bacteroidales > M55B112. The sequence goes on from CAZPTO010000116.1 coordinate 1,766, forward strand.
GACCGGCAAAAATCACCTGTCCCTCCCCTGTTGCCATGATCTCCCCAAAGAAACCCCGGGTGCGTATCCCGGCAGGCGCAAGTTGCAACGGATCACCGTCCGGGGTCATTTTGCAAAAGAACATGTTCGGTGAAACACCCGCACCGCCGCTGTTCGGATCAGCAACCAGGGTATCAGGTCCCATGACCAGGGTATCACCGTACAATCCCATCATGTAAAGAACACTGTCTGATACCGGTTCAATACATACGCCGTAATCGCCACCATCCCCGGTACTTCCATAAGAGCGCAGCATCGTGCAATTCCCGCTCGAATCAAACCTGGCAAGAAAGATCTCCTCCATCTTGTCTCCTTCGTACCCGACCGAAAGGGTATCGAAGCCCATATTGCTCACATACATCCCGGTAATATAGATACGGTCATGCGCATCCATGCTTACATCAAAGGTTTCAGAAAAACCAAAGTCACTCGTCATATTCTTCGCCCAGACCACCTGGCCGGCGCCATCGTACTTGACCAGGAACGTTCCCTGCGTGGCATGATCCAGGACATGACCTGAACCAAAATCCACGCTGCCCGAATAGGTTCCTGAAGCAATCAGTGCCCCGGTAGGACTCAGATCCATATCCACCAACCCAAGCCCGAGCAGAAAGTCCGCATCGGTCACTGAATAATTGAGCCATTCCATGTTTCCTTCAGGATCAAAAGCAGCAATATACATCAGGTTGGCATAGGGATCCCAGCTACCCGAGATCACCTCATCACCTACCGCCAGGGTCTTTTCGAAATTTCCACCGACCACCACCTGGTTTCCGGCTCCATATTCAATATTTGAGCAACTGACCGCACCGTCGGATTCCATCACGTTCAGCCACTTGAACTCCCCGTCGGGACTATATTTTGCAATATAGGCACAGCCGGTACCCGCAGCCGTCGATAATGACTGGTTGGCAATTTGAACCGACCCGCGGAACGAGCCTGATACATAAATATTCCCATCAGGATCAGCAACCAGGTCACCCTTTCCTTTGAAATACGGACTTGTAATCACCTGGCTCCATTTGTAATTTCCGTTATGGTCGAATTTCAGAATAAAAATATCATCCTCCTGCGATGAAAAATATTCCCGGTCCTCAATCTTCAGTCCACCTGAAAAGTGACCTAACAGGACATAGCTGCTATCCACATCGCTGCGGCAAATACTGCTGAAATAGGAATTCCCGTTTCCGCTGATATTTGTGGCCCAGTCCCAGCCCCGGGCTTCATAGGATACGTATTCACTTCCCTGCATGACCAGTTTTACTGTATCGGACACCATGCGTTCACATCCATTGATCACCACGAAGTAATACTCTCCCATCGCCTCGGGACCCGCATCTTCGATCACAACGATTCCCCTGAACACGTCGGGCATCAGCACACCATTGTGATACACCTCATAGACCAGCCCCTCAAGGTTGGAACTGACATAAAAGCTCAGGCGGACATCGTCATGTTCAGCATAAAATTCCACGGCATCATTTGAGTCATACAGGGTCAGTCCCTCATAGCGCCTGCCATGGTCAATATCCAACTCCACGGTCCTCGTATTATAGCCATTGTACACATCGCAATAATACGTACCCAGGTCATCATCATCCTCCAGGTGCAACATACATTCCGGGGATGTCCCGTCCTGGATCGTCAGCGTGTCCCTGTAAAACCGGTAACGCAGGAAAGGTCCGTAGGCCTGGACATTAAAGCCCAGGTCTGCCGGCGGACATGCCCCTGCGGTCATCTTGTAATCCTCCGGAGTGGGCGTAAAGCTATTCCTGATGGATGTAAAATCCGACTTCATGCCCCTGTTAAATACCCAAAGTTCGTCGATGGTCAGCCCGGGGCCCTGCTCCCCCGGGATTCCTATCACCAGGTTGTTATCATTCGTGGTCACTCCGCCAGATGCCATGGTTACAGGAGTTCCCCTTTTCCTGTCGATCACCATACCAAGTTCTGACTGATCAAGATATGCCAGTACCAGGTGCCACTTCCCCGGTTGCATGGGAAGTCCTGATGCACAGGTATATTGAATGCCATCCTCGCCGGTGACCCCGAAGGACAAATTTCCGTCGGGTTGAACATACAGGCTATAGTTGCCATGACCGCCTGGATCTGCGCCCGGCTTGGATAGAATGGGTATGGTTGTACCCGGCAATGCATCTATTTTCATCAGTAAAATGATGGATAACTGCATATTGAGATCGAGATACGAGGTATCCTCAATTTCCAGTACACCCGGGGAAGACGGAAAAGTTACTGCGGTATTCGGCACCCCGAACACTCCCGGTTCAAATTGCACCTGCTGCATGACCGCCGGGCCCGTATGAGAAGTGGAATCGGTTAAATTCCCATTGAACCCATAATGGGCCACTAACCCGCTTGTATCCATATAAGGATAGGTATCGGTGGGTAGCATTCCGAGGTAGATGGAGTCTGAATAGAACGTATCGCACGGCTCCAGGATCCTGCAATAGTAATACCCGGTGTCGGTCTGAAAAACTTCCCGCATCTCCAATTGTCTATCATACAGCCCAAGTGCCTCACCATTCAGATACCAATCATAAGCAGTGAGCCCGGACCCCCCGGTCACCTGCACTTCGAGCGTAACGGGATTGTTCTCATGCACACGAAGATCGCCTGTTTGTCCGGTTATTTGCAAATCCGAAGGGATACAGGGACCTTCAACTGTAAACGTCTTCAGTTGTTCATCCCTGCAATTGTAGATCCTGCAAGTATACTCTCCATAATCAACAGGTTCCACTCCATGGATCACGTAGGTGGAATCAGCACCCTCCTGCAACACTTCTTCACCCTTCATAAATACATACTCCAGGTATGGCGCCTTTGCTTTTGCTGCGAGGACGATGGTATCGCCCGGAACTGCAACAACCGTCTCCTCGCTCACATCTTTTCTGAAAATAAATTGCTCGGTATGATTCAAGATCTCCTCACCTGTTAGCGCGCGGTCATAGAAGAAAATATGATCCATCCTTCCTATAAATTCATGACTGTCGATATTCCCGATCCATGTTGGAAAAGTTGTATTTCGCATTTCCAGGTCAGCGGCTTCAATGATCTTGACAGGTTCCGGACCAAGGTACATCTTCAAGGTTGAACCATCATAGGTAATTGAATACGGTATCCATTCGTATGTGATCATTCCCCAATCAGCAGTCGTGGTGTGTGGTGTTCCGCTCGTATCCACGTAGGTAAAACTCCATGGTTCCCCGTGAGATCCTTCGCTTTCAGGATAGATGGAGATCCAGTAACTGCCATTACCATGGTTGCCTGCTTCAGAGCAGGAGATGATCCTTGTTTCCTGTGAGGGATACATAAAAAAGTAGAGCATAAAAGAAATGGTGAATCCCTCCGACGCTAAAAGAGCGGGCATTTCCGGAAGTTCCAGCAGGCTTCCGGCTCCCGCGAAACGGGCCGCCGACGAACTGTTACAATAGGGACCGGTTGTGAGGTGAACGTAGTATGGCACAGCTGCCGGGTAATTGCCAGATGCTTCTTCAAAAGAACCATTGAAATTGTACAATGCCAGGAGCTGGTCTGTACTGACTTCCGGAAAGTCTGCCTGTGCATGCAACCTGCTGAAAGGAAAAAGGCACATGATTAATCCCATGCACAGCAGGTGGTACCGGCTAAAATTGTTTGTGTCGTTCATGTTGGGGTGCGAGGTGTTTCGTTTGAATTCCTGGGTGCTGTAACAAATATAATTAAATTGTTGCTTTGTTTGAATTTCGCGCTGCGATTTTTCCCAGGTGGAATAATTAAATAAAATGCGCTATCTTTATGTAAATATTTTTTTTAAAACTCGTAAAAATGGAACACGGAACAGTAAAATTCTTCAATAATGCGAAGGGATTCGGATTCATAACTCCTGATGACAATGGTAAAGATGTATTCGTCCACAAGAACGATTTAATCGACCGGATCAAAGATGGCGACAAAGTTGTCTATGATGTTGAGGAAGGTCCAAAAGGTTTAAACGCTGTTAAGGTACAATTAGACAATTTGTAAGCGAATCACAATCCCGGACAGGTACTCCTTAAATTTTTCTTCATTTTCTTCCCTTTCGCCGGTTCGCCCGCCAGTGCGTCGAAGTAATGAAATGTAAATTCAACATTTTTCCCCAGTGAAACAACAGGTGTGTAGACTGTCGGGGAGCAACCACAGATTCTATGGCCGGGGATCTCTCTGCAGCAGCCATTGTCCGAGCAGAATATCGTAAATGCCATAATAGGATTCCCCGTTTTCGTCCAGTTCCCGGTAGACCAGCTCTTTTTTAATGAGCGCTTTGAGCGACAGAAGTACCGTGGAAGAATTCCCGAGTTGGTGCCTGCCAATAAAATCACTGGAGGAAGGCTGATATACTTCAACTTCCCTGGCAATGGCCTTCAGAAGCTCCCATTGCGGTTTTGTCAGCATCTCCCGGTATCCGTAAAAAACGAATTCCTGCTCCTTCAGTATTTTGACCGCCTCCTTTTTCCAGGCATCGCCGGTTACACGTTTTTCTGCTGACAGGAAGACCCTGTTGCATAATAATTGCACGTACCAGGTGTGCAGGTTGGTCCAGTTCAGCATCTCGGCGATTGTTTCTTTTGAGATTGAAACAGACTGCTTTTTGAACTGTTCCTGGATAAATCCGGCATAAATTTCCGCGCTTATTTTACCTATTTTCAGAAGACTTGTGCTTCTGAAGAAGGGCCGGGCCGGATTGGTAAAAAGATCGGTCATCAGGTGCTGCTGACTGCCTGAAAAGATGAAGCTGATGTTTCTCAACCGCTGTACCACGGACCGCATCCATGCGTCTGTCTGTTGCTCAGGATATTCCTGGATCTGCTGAAATTCATCAATTGCAATAACAACCGGTTTCGATTGCGCTTCCAGTACCGCAAACAGTTCTGTGATGGTCTGTTTACTCTCATCCGGAGTTGTTTTAAGGGTCACCTGGGGTGCACCGCTTAGTGCATCAAAGCTGATGACCGGGCGCAGTGACCTGATGAGTTGCCAGATTTTCTTTCCGACAGTAGTGCGTTCGGAATATTGAGAGACCATGGCGGTGGAGAGCTGGTTCAGCAGATCGTTGAGCGATTCGGTAGGCAATATATCGATGTAGATTTTAATAGTTCCCGGTCCCAGGTGGTGAAACAAATGGTGGATAAGCGCCGTTTTCCCCAGCCTTCTCAATGCAACAAGCGTCGTGGATTGGTTTCCCTTTATATTGGTGATCAACCGTTCAAGCTCCTCTTCACGATCGCAAAAATATTCCGGTCCATGATACCCCGTCAAAGGGAAAGGCGTTTGTGGTACTTTTTTCACAAGTATAAATTTTATTTATAGTACTAATTTACAATATGTTATAAACTTCGTTTTCTCTCAAGGTGATTAGTTGCCTCGCAGTATATTTATAATTAATCGGTGCTCGGCGAACCTTCATCATTATGCCTTTAAGCTTCATTCTATATATACATGTTCTTTTGTCATTGCTCCGCTGAAATTAAAATGCTCAATGATGAAGGTTTCATATTATAAAATATATGTTACAAATTGCAACTTATAAATTATATGTTATAATTCCTAATATTTCTGCTGAAAATGCGGCTTCCTTTATCTTGGAATCCGCTCCTTGCCTGGGGATAGGTATATGTTCCCCGGCAAGTTCGAATCATCTCCTTCATTCCGTGGGGACAGGTGTGTGTTCCTCTGCCAGTTCGCAATCTCTCCTCCATTTTCTTTCCTCTTGCCGGCACAGTCACCAACCTGGCGAGGTACGGTAACAGCTGCATCAGCGTTTAGGTGCACGTTGCTGTTTTAATTGGGAAATGAAGACACCGGCAAACACAACAGCAAGGCCGGCAAAATCCATCCACCGGACCTTATCTCCAAAAGCCACCCACGCCATGAACATGGTCACAGGAGGCCCCAGGTAAAACAAACTGGCTACACGGGTGGCATTCATGCGTTCGATTAACAGCCACATCAGGGCATAAGCGCCCAGTGAAACTGCAAAAATCAGCCAACCCATTGCATAGATAAATTCCGGTTCCCACCGGCTGGATAATTTTTCAATAAAAACAGCGGGCAACACCAGGGCCAGCATTGTTGCCAGGCTCTGGTAAAACATGGTAAGGTCGACAGGTAATTTTTTGGTTCTGCTTTTTATTTCCATTCTACGCTGAAACAGGCTTGCTGCAGTAATGCCGATCACAGATCCCAGGGGAAGCAGGTATCCGATCACCGAGGTCTGACTTTCAAAATCCATTCGAAAAATTATGGTGAGCGCAACACCCAAAAATCCCAGTACCAGTCCCACCCATTGGTAAAAATGTGTCGGCTCACCGGTTACCAGGCCGGAAAGTGCTGCCGTTGCCAGGGGCTGCAATGCCACAATTAATGCCACAATTCCTGCCGGAACCTTGTAATCCAGTGCCAGCAAGACACAAGCGAGCCAGACTCCGTGCGCCAACACACCAATCAGCATATTTGGGGTTGCTGATTTCCAGCCAACCCATCGCAACCGGTTTCTTGCCAACAGGTAGAGAAAAATAACCAGTGTTAACACCAGGTAACGCCAGAAAAGCAAAGTAAAAGGTCCGGAGTAAGGAAGCCCGTATTCGGCTCCTATAAATCCCGAATTCCACAGAAGAACGAATCCCGCAATAAAAACAAGTGTGGTCCTGTTCTTCATATCTCCGGTGGTTATTTTTAAAATACTATGTCAGTTATTCCGATCTGAACACACCATAAAAATCCTGGCGCCGGGGAAAGCTTAATTATTCAAAAAACAAGCTGCCTTTGCATTACAGCACCGGCAGGATATAATCACGAATGAGGATGTCGCAGTGTGACTCGTTTCTCTCATCAGCCGTAATAACTACCACTGCGTCCTGTTCAGGAGATATGAAGATCCGTTGACCACGTGCACCCAACGCAAGAAACCTTTCTTCATCCTCAATATAAGTAAACAACTCATTCCCGATATCAAGCCACCACAGGTAACCGTATTGAATATCGGCACCCTGGAAAGAGCCTTCCACCTGGGTTGTCTTCGATGCAATAACCCAGTCCTCCGGGACGATTTGCTGCCCCTGGTATGTCCCGTCCTGCAGATACATGACCCCGAACTTCATCATGTCACGTGGCGCCAGGAACAATTCTGACCCCCCGATATGATATCCCTCCCTGTCTGTATCCCAGTGCACGTCTTGAATATCAAGTGG
>CAZPTO010000117.1:0-9005 GCA_964589155.1 uncultured Bacteroidaceae bacterium
GAATCGGGACGCATCTGTTCCTCTTCCACCCGGGAAAGCTTGTATGCTTCCTCCTGGTAGTAGGGTCCGAAGACCTCACCAACAGGCATTGGCAGCAATGAATCCCTGAGTATCGGATCCAATTCGGTTTCGCTGTAATAGACCGGGTCGAAGGGTTGATCTGAAATCCCGTTTACATAGGATACAAGGTTATTGTTTTCGATCCTGCCAAATTCATTTTTAGTCTGAATGGTCCATAATTCTGCATTTGCATCATCTGTTTCACTGGGGACAACTTCGAATACCACATATTCGATGGTCCGTGATTCATCGGTAGCATACGTTTCGATATTTTCCTTGTAATAATTTTTCAGATCCGCCTCTGAGATCGAAATATCTTCGTCAGGGATGCTGGTGAAATTTTTCGCCACATAACTGAAATCCACACGTTTACCGGAGGCAATGTGATGGTCGCGCACTTCCAGCTGTGATGGCCGCAGTCCCTTGCTGATGAGCGTGATATATTTCTGGTTCTTGCGCTCTTCAACGATTTCATTCTCAATGAAAATCCAGCGTTCCCTCTCCTGGGCAAATTGTTCCTGGTCCAGCGAGTTGAAGTAGTTCATCATGATGAACCTGTTGAATTCACCTGTTTCCGGGTTGGAAAACATCTGGCGGACGATGGGGTGTGGTTCACTGAAAGCCGCAGCCCCGGAAGCGCCCATTCCGGCCGCCTGGTCACCTGCTACCATGGCCTTCAGTTCGTCATTGCTGACCTTAATGCCCAGCCTGTTATAAGATTCGTCCATGACGGAATTCCGTACCATGCGTCTCCAGGTCTCATCTTCGATCTGCTGTTCAAGTTGTGCATCGAGGTTCTGACCATAATTCATCTTGTAGAAGTTCATCAGGGTCTGTTGCTCAGCGCGGTAATCTTCTATTCCGTAAGATGTACCATTGATCTCAGCGACCTTGGTGCTGGGCCTGATATTAAAATCACCCAGTATGAACCCGAGCATTGCAAGTCCGATTACAGTCATTACAAGTATTCCAGCCCTTCTTCTGATCTTTTCAAGCGTTGCCATTGAATATAAATTTCAGTTACAGTATTGTTCTATTTTTTTGAGCGTACGAATATAGTAATAATAGGTTGAAACAAAAAAAGAAGTTGCGGATAAAAGCGAAGTCTATTTAAGTATAAAAGAGGCAACTATGCCGGTCTGTCAGTATACCTATTCCACCGTCAATTCCACCAGCTCAACACGGTTGGCGCTCACCTGTATCACCTTCATGATGAAGTTGTCAATCTGGATGGTCTCATTCAGGGCAGGAATGTTCTTCAGGTGGTAAATAATGAAGCCTGCCAGGGTATCGTATTCTTCCGATTCCGGAATATGCAGCTGGAAGGTGTTGTTGAGGTAATTGATCTCATGCCGGCCAGAGAGCCTGTAGGTATTTTCGTCGATTTGCTGGTTCACCAGCTCAACTGTGTCATGTTCATCCTCGATCTCCCCGAAGATCTCTTCGATCACATCCTCAGTGGTGATCAGACCTGAAGTCCCGCCAAATTCATCCAGGACCACAGCGATGCCTTTCTGGTCCTTGATGAATGATTTGAGGATCCTGTTGACCGGGAGGGTTTCGGGCACTACGGGAAGTGTTTTCAGGTAGTTGCCAATGTGCTCGGGGTTCTGGAACATATCTTTTGAGTTCACATACCCGATGATGTTGTCTATATGCTCCCTGTAAATAAGAATGCGGCTCAGCCCGGTTTCAATAAATGAATCCACCAATTGCTGAAGCGGGCTTTCGATTTCCATGGCCACTATTTCTGTACGCGGGATCATACAGTCACGTACTTTGAGGTCAGAAAGCTCCATGGCATTCTTAAAGATCTTCAGGTCCTGCGTAACAGATTCGTTTTCTTCTTCCTGCGGGTGGCTTTCGGTGACCAGGTGGCTCAGGTCTACTTTGCCGAAAACGGTTTGTCCTCCCATACCTTGCATCTTTACTTTCAGGATGTACCGCATGGTGAAATGCGAGATGCCTATAGAAAGCAGCGAGATCGGGTACAGCACAATATAGAATAGCATGACAGGAAGAGAGAAGACGCGCAGGGCGCCGTTGGGATTGATCCGGAACAATGCTTTTGGCAGAAATTCAGCAGTCAGCAGGATCACCAGGGTGGAAATGATGGTCTGCACCAGCAATATGAGTGCTTCTGAATGTGTATTGAGTATGTTGGTTACCGGTTCTTCGAGGACCCTGGCAAAAGCAATACCATAGATCACGAGTGCAATATTGTTCCCCACGAGCATGGTGGCAATATAGCGTGCAGGGTTCCTTGTGAATACGGAAATGATCCTTGAGGCAAAGGCATTGTGTTTTTTATCGATCTCGATCCGCAGCTTGTTGGAGGAGAAAAAGGCAATTTCCATTCCGGAGAAAAATGCCGAAAAGACCAATGAGATCAGTATAATCATAACATCCGGCATGCTACTTTCCCGATATGCGGATTTTCCTTCTTCGCAGATACATGGCAAGTGCAAGCAATGCGAAAAGAAGGTAGTACCAGCTGTCAGCTATTCCGCTATCGATGGTAACGTCCACACCGATAAAAAGAAACAGTCCGCCCATGACGAACCAGATAATTTCAAGAATGACGCCTGCTTTATTCATCTTCCTGGATATTCACTACACCTTTGGATCCGATCAGGGTGTATTCGGTTAATGATTGATTTGATTTGAAACCGTTTTGTCCGTAGAATGTTCCGTTCTCGTTAACAATACGTGTATAAGAGTCTGAGTAAATTTCTTCTTTCTCTTCATCCCAAAAGAGTTCCTCTGAATCAAGTCTTTCGCCGGTTTTGTGGTTCTCCGCAATTACATTCCCCTTGGCATGCCAGAGTTTTTCGTCGTTATAATAGATTGCGTAGTTGGCATGGATCTCTGATTCAATCTCCATGCTGTCATTGAAAAAATACACTTTCAACCCCTCCGGAAATTCACTGTATGGCTTTTCAGCATTGTTGTACTGGTTCAGTGCGTTGGCGAACATTTGTACCTTCACGCGTGCTGAATCACTGTATATCACCTCTATATCCCGTCCCTTGACATCCGGGTAGTCGCCACTGGTGTTGAGCATATTGATTTTCTCAATATCATTTTCACACCCCGCAAGCAACAGGGTGATTATAAGTGCCATGGTCAGATGTCGGCCTGGTCTATTCATCAGTATATCGTTCCATTTTTTTTACACTGCGACAATATCTCCAGTCAATGATAAGATTTTTCAAGAATTTATCTCCGTTTGTCTTTCACACCCCCGGAATCGCTACTCCCGATGAAGCGGGTTTTATTTCACAAAAAACTGCCTCCAAAGTTACGGAACCATTTCTGATTTTGAAACGATTCCAACCCTAAAGGCAGCCTTTTCGGTTGCTTTAATTCAAATGATTACCTGGGCCGTACCGTCGTATATTCATTGATACACCCTTTTACCAGGTAAGAATCACCTGCCTCGAGGGTACGGAAGAATATGGTTTCACCGTCAGGGTATTGCGAAGAATAATCACCAATTCTTTTATTGGCATCACTGGCTAAGGATGCATCCACGTTTTTAGCCTGGATGTATTTATCAGTTGCTGCCCAGAACGCAGTCCGCTGTTCAAATTCATCACCCAGGTTGGTTCTGCTTTCAATATACAGGTCACCGAGCAGGATGTATGCTTGACCCAGGTTGGGATCATTTTTAGTTGCCTCCCTGGCATATTCGATCGCCTGGCATGTATTTCCCTCTACCCTTGTCACCTGGGCAAGTTCATAATAATAGGTCGCCCTGGTCTCATTATCAACATCCCCGGCTATAGCTTCCAGGTAATACTGGGTGGCTTTGTCGTATGTTTCTTTGGCCACGAGAAGTCTTGCCAGTTTATAGGCTGATTCATGTGTAGGATTGATCTGGTAAAGTTGTTCTGAAGCCTTCACATACATATCTGACCTGTCGCAGGCAGCAGTGTAATAGAAGTCGATCATTTTATTCAGGAACTCCTCGTCATCCTTATTCGCCTCGAATTTCGGTTCGTAATAACGGTTCAGTGCATCACAATCCATGATGTTGGCATCCAGCATAAATTCATCCACATTCTCCTTGGCCCTGATAAAACGCCTGTTTTTTGAATTCTTATCAAGCTGCTTGTCAATGATATCACTGGCCAGGAAATAGTCCTCAACAGTCTGGTCCACGGTAACGGCACCGGCTTTGTTCAACGATACACTGGCATTCACAAAGAGAATGATCACTGCATCACGGGCTTCATCCGGATCCAGCCTGATACTTTTTCCCAGGAAGTTGTATGCCTGCTCAATGGATGCAATATCGTCCTTCCGGTACCTGAGCAGGTCAATGGCTTTACGTCCGAGCACATTGGCTTCGTCGTTGAAATATTCGATACGCTGATCATAAATCAACATGATGGTATCAACGTACGCTTCAACCACGTCCGGATTTTTCTCCCCGGAGATGAATTTTTTGTACATTCTGACCCCGTCGACATACATCTTTTCACTGGAAGCCGGACATTCCCTGAACGCCTTTCTCCAGGACCTGATCGCGTCATCATAATTATTATGCTTAAAAAATTCCCTGTAAAGGGACAGGTTCATCAGGCAGTTGATACTATCCTGACCTTGTCCGTACTTTGAGCCGTCATCCACACCCTGTTGCGCCATCGTTGGCATCAGCATCAAAAATGTTAGTGCGACTATAAAAAGTGACTTAAATGCTACAGTTTTCATCATTCTACTTTTACCAGGTATATTATTCAAATTTTCGCTTGTAGAACCATAGATCGTGCAAAGTTACACTAAATGTGACAATACCATAATTTTCCTTAATTAAATTATTCTCCAGTGTACCTCTTGTACCATAGGTGAATGCGATATTTACCGACGACCTGGTTCTACCCAGTGGTAGACCTACTCCAAAAGTTATGCCATAATCTTTAAGCTGGTAATCTCCGATGTTGACATATGAATCCTTCATATAACCTCCGAGCCTGTAACTCATTAGGTTATGGTATCCCCTGAATGCTTCAAAATCAGGTGTGTATTCAATACCTGCATGCATCGATTTAGCACTTGCCAGGTCAAATCCCTCTTCATACAAGGCGGTATTGTCGACACCTGCCCAGTCCTGTATGTAGTAATCTCCTGTGACAGTGAGTTTTCCCGGAATTCCCAGAGCGATGCCTACACCGATCCTGGCGGGGATGATAATGGATTCCTCCGAGGCGTCATCGCGGATGGGAAATTCAGGATAGATCAGGGTTGAATCATTGATGGCTCCTGGTGATCCATCGAAATAATTGGTTACCGAAGCGTTGAATGCTGAACTCAGTGCCGCTTCCATATCGTATGTTCCTGCAAGGGTGAAGTAGAATTTATCATCGAATACCTCCCTGTACTGCAATCCGAATCCAAAATAGATGTTGCTGATGGTAATTTCATTCAGGGAGCGTGTTTCGGCAAATCCCCTGTTTCTCGGAAAGGTGATGGAGCGTTCCCTGGTGATATCTCCAAGCAGGTAATTCATATTCACCCCGACGGAGATCCTGTTGAAGGCTTCGGCAGAAATCCCGGCAAAATACTTTACAATACCGCCGCTGCCTTCGAAAAAGTAGTCGATGGCATCACCGGTGCCGAGGTCGTCGTATTCCTGTTTGATATTGTACCCTACATTACTGAACGGAACAATTCCCGTTGCCATGGCGAAGTAATTCCCGATGGGAACGGAGAGTGCGATATGATGGAACTTGCCATTGTACCATTGGTTACTCAGCTGGTTGGTGCGGTACTGGTTCCATGATACATTCATTCCGAAATCCAGCAATACGGACATGCTGTCACGTGCAGCATAGGCAGCCGGATTGAGATAGTTGAGTTTGTTGGCGTCCTGGATGGCGATCCCGGTGCCTCCCATGGCCTGGTTTTGTCCGAAACCGCCATGCGCAATGTCTCCAAGTCCAAACCGTGTATAGGGAGAGTAGGTGTTTACCTGCGAATAAGCCTGGATGGCAAGGAAGGAAAGAAGCACTGCCAAAAAGCTAATCCCTTTGTTTTTTCTCTGCATTGTAGTCTAAAATTCTGTTTAATCCTATAAGGTTCAGATGCGCGACCACAAAGATGCCATTTTTTAACCTTTTATCAAAAGAATTTGCATCTCCCCCTGTTAAAACCACTTTCAGGTTTTTGTATTTACGGGAGATGGCTGAAATATAGCCTTCTATCTCGTATGTCAGGCCATTGACCACCCCGGAAATGATTGCCTCATTGGTTGTTGTTCCCAGCTGCATCACGGCTGCTTCCTCTGCCGACAAATGCGGCAGTCTGTTTGTAAATTTATGAAGCGCCCTGAACCGCATGTTCAGTCCGGGGGAGATGTTCCCGCCCATGTATGCTCCCTGGGCTGTTACAACATCAAAAGTAATCGCGGTCCCCGCATCTATTACCAGAACGTTCTTCCCGGGCAGTATAGTGTGTGCACCGGTAACTGCAGAGATCCTGTCGTAACCGAGGGTCTCCGGCGTTTTATAGTGATTGGTCAGCGGAAGTGGGGTGCTGCCGGTCAGTTCCAAAAAGGTGTCGAACGAGGCATCCAGGTAATCGATGAGTTCGCGGGAATGATTCACTACGCTTGATATGATCGCCCCTTCGAGGGCATCGTAGTTAGATATAAAGTAGGCGATCTCCCGGTTTGTTATTTTCTCCGAGATCGCACTTTCGATGATCTCCGCTCCGTCACAAACTGCAATTTTTGCGTATGTATTTCCCAGGTCAATTACCAGGTTCATAGGTATATTTATTATTTAAAGTCTTATGATATAATCAGGTATAAATTCCTTTTTTACTCTGGGTAACTAGTTGCCTCACAGAATAATATCGATAACAGGTGCTCGGCGAACCCTCATCAAATTTCCTTATCCTTCGCTCCATATATACATCTCCTTTTATCATGGCACCCCTGAAATATCTATGCTCAACGAGGAGGGTTTCATGCAGGATTCTTTTAAGTTTATTTAACTATTCGCCGGAATTCAGCTGTTCCAGTATCCTGAAGGTGGCGTCTATGCTTCCGGTGTTGTTGACCCTGAAGCTTAGCCGGTCATTGTCCTGTCGCATTCTGAACAGCCGGGGATTCCGCTGGATATTCCCGATGATCGTCTCAAACACTTTCGAACGATAGAAAAGTGCATCCGGATCACTTACAAAGTACGCGATCAGTGTGTTCTTTTTCAAGATAATCTTTTCAACACCCGTCTGCATGGCCAGCCACCTGAGACGTACCACGTTCAGTAACTCCTCTGCCTCGGAGGGCAGCTCTCCAAACCTGTCTCTCAGCATCTTCCTGAAGTTTTCAAGGGCCTCACTGGTTTCAATGTTGTCCAGCTCCCTGTACAGGTGCATCCGTTCAGAAATATTGGCAATGTAAGATTCCGGCAATAACAGTTCCAGGTCAGTATCAATTTGGCAGTCAGTAGAATAGCTCCGTTGCGGACTGGTTTTTTCTTCCTCCTCCTTGACAAACAGGTCGGAAAATACACCCTCCTTCAGCTCCTGGATTGCCTCGTTGAGGATCTTGTGGTAGGTCTCAAACCCAATGTCGGCAATGAACCCACTTTGTTCAGCACCCAGGAGGTTCCCGGCACCCCGGATGTCCAGGTCCTGCATGGCAATGTTGAATCCGCTTCCCAGCCCGGAATATTCCTCGATGGCCTTGAGCCGCCGCCGGGCCTCGGGTGTCAGCAGGGTTATATGGGGTGCGAACAGGTAACAAAAGGCCTTTTTGTTGGACCTTCCGACCCTTCCCCGCAATTGGTGCAGGTCACTCAGGCCGAAGTGATGGGCATTGTTGATAATTATTGTATTGGTATTGGGAATATCGAGTCCTGATTCGATAATGGAGGTAGCGATGAGTATATCGTGATCCCCTGCCATGAACTCAAGCATTACTTTTTCCAAATGCTTCCCTTCCATTTGTCCATGGGCCACCACTGAGCGCACGCCAGGCACCAGTGTATCCAACATTTGCTTTACTTCAGCAATGTTCTGCACCCGGTTGTGTATGAAGAATACCTGTCCGCCCCGGCTCACTTCATACTCGATGGCTTCGCGAATGATCGCTTCATTAAAGGGATGCAGCTCGGTGATGATCGGATGCCGGTTGGGGGGAGGAGTATTGATGATGGACAGGTCCCTGGCTCCCATCAGCGAGAATTGCAATGTGCGCGGGATGGGCGTTGCGGTCAGGGTCAGGGTATCCACGTTCAGCTTGATCTGCTTCAGTTTTTCTTTCACCGACACCCCGAATTTTTGTTCTTCGTCGATGATCAATAACCCCAGGTCCTTGAATTTCACCTGCTGGCTGACCAGCTTGTGGGTTCCGATGACGATATCCAGGGATCCGTCTTTGAGTCGTTTTAATATCTGCGTCTGCTCTGCAGTCGTCCTGAACCTGCTGAGGTAGTCTACGTTACATGGGAATTCCTTCAGCCTGCTCCTGAAGGTATTGTAATGCTGGAAGGCCAGTACGGTGGTAGGTACCAGCACCGCCACCTGTTTGCTGTCGCTTACTGCCTTGAATGCGGCCCGGATCGCTACCTCGGTCTTCCCGAACCCCACATCGCCACAGATCAGCCGGTCCATGGGAAATTCTGCTTGCATTCCGGTTTTGAAATCCCTTGTGGCTTTCTCCTGGTCGGGGGTGTCCTCGTAAATGAAAGAAGCTTCCAGCTCCCGCTGCAGGTAGGTGTCGGGGGAGAATGCAAAACCTTTTTGTTCCCTGCGTTTGGCGTACAGGGCAATCAGCTCACCGGCAATGTCCTTGACCTTGCTCTTGGTCTTCTGCTTGAGTTTCTGCCAGGCGCCTGTGCCGAGTTTGTAAACCCGGGGGGCATGCCCCTCCTTGCCTTTATATTTCGAGATTTTGTGGAGGGAGTGGATGTTCACAAACAACACGTCGTTGTCTT
>CAZPTO010000118.1:0-8996 GCA_964589155.1 uncultured Bacteroidaceae bacterium
CACAGTGCAGCGTTGACCACGGAAGCATTCAAGCGAAGTATTTTGGGTGATTACGGACAATATATCGTTGCCATCGGGCTGCTGCTGTTCGCATTTTCCACGGCCATCTCATGGTCCTATTACGGGGGACGTGCCGTTACCTACCTTTTCGGAACGCGCTATGTGATCGTCTACCGGATGATCTACGTGGTGGCTTTTTTCCTGGCCTCGTTCACCGACACGACCATTGTCTGGAACCTTTCGTATATCACCATTGCATTGATGACGATCCCGAACCTGCTCGGTATCCTGATCCTCCAGAAGGACATTAAAACCACCATCAGACAATACTGGAAAGACTTCAGGAATGACTGGCCAAATGAGCGGTTGCCCAGGGGTAGCTAATGGTTGTATTGCTAAAGCTGTCGACAGTCCCGCATGGTCCCGGCAAGATCTGGGTGCAGCTCACTGCGAACCCGGCGAAATCTGTGAGGTTGCAGTAGCTACTTCCGCTGCAGCAGCAGTACGTTTTCGATGTGATGTGTGTGGGGAAACATATCCACTGCCTGGCTTCGCGGAACCCTGTATTTTTCCGACAGCAGTTGTACATCCCTGGCCTGGGTGGCCGGGTTGCAGCTTACGTAGACGATCTTTTCCGGGGCCAGTTCCAGCAGTGCCGCTACGACCTGTTGGTGCATGCCGGCCCGCGGCGGATCGGTGATGACGACTTCGGGTCGTCCGTGTTCAGCTATGAAATCAGCATTGAAGAGATCTTTCATATCCCCGGCGTGAAAAGAGGTGTTGGTGATGCCGTTCAGATCTGAATTGACTTTTGCGTCTTCAATGGCCTCGGGTACGGATTCGATACCCACAACCTTCCCTGCACCGGCAGCGATGAAATTTGCGATGGTCCCGGTCCCGGTATAAAGATCATATACAATTTCGTCACCCCTGAGCGCGGCAAATTCCCTTGCTTTCCTGTATAGTTCCAATGCCTGGGCAGTATTGGTCTGAAAAAAGGATTTGGGTCCGATCTTGAATTTCAAGCCGTCGAGATCCTCGATGATATGGTCGCGCCCCCTGAACACTTTTATTTCCTGGTCATAGAGGGTCTCGTTCTTTTTGGGATTGACCACATACATCAGGCTCGTGATCCCTTCCACTTTGTTGCCGAGGTCTTCCAGCATTTCGTAGATCACCGGTTCATCGAACTGGACGGAAAGTACCACCATCACTTCACCGGTCGAGGTGGTCCTGATGATCACGTTTCGCATAAGTCCCTCGTTGGTTTTATGGTCATAGAAACTCAGTTCGTGCTCCAACGCAAATTCCCTGAGCGTATCCCTCACCATGTTGCTGGGATCCTCCTGGAGATAGCATTTTTGCACATCCACCACGCGGTCGAAACGACCGGGCACATGGAATCCCACGCCGTTGCGGTTTTCGAACACCCGGTCACCCGCAGCTTCTTCATCCGACAGCCAGCGATGATTGGAGAAGGTATATTCCAGTTTGTTGCGGTAGAAGCGGGTCTTTTCCGCACCCAGGATGGGGTCGACCCTGTCAATGTCGATCTTCCCGATACGCTGCAAGGCATCCAGCACCTGCTTTTCCTTGTATTTGAGTTGCTCAGTGTAGGGCACGTGCTTCCATTTGCACCCTCCGCAGGTTCAAATATGGGAGCAAAAGGCATCGATACGTTTTTCAGAACAGCTGATGTATCGCGTGACTTTTGCTTCGCGGTATTTCTTTCGTTTACGTGTTACCTGCAGATCCACCACGTCGCCCGGAATGACACCCGGTACGAACACCACCATGTCGTCGATCCTGGCAATTGATTTACCTTCCGCCGCGATGTCTTCTATGGTTACGCCCTCATAGGCCGGCAATTTTCTTCTCCCCATTGCGTCCTGTTTTTGATCCTGCAAAGATAGTCAGCGGATCGGGAAATGCACGTTCTTTCTATCCAATAAAAGGGGGCGGGCACTATTCGATAACAGGAGCAAGGATCTGCTCGGTTTCTGCAGCGGCGTCCGACATGGTATTGCGGATGATTTTGTTCATGGGTTTGGACATCAGTCCGCTGTTCATGCGCGACACGTACACGTCACCGCTCGATTTTTCATACACAGCGATCCGGCAGGGCATCAGCGAGGAGACAATCCTTTCATCGTCCTGGCTGAGGATCTTGTAGGCATGATCGGGATGACAGATCTCGTACACCTTTACCTGGCGTACATCTTTTCCGAATTTGTGCATTGTGGCCTGCAGGTCGTTTACATGGGGGACCTTCCATCCCATGGATTCGACCGATTTTTCAATTTCGGCGAGTGTTGTTTCAAAATCATGTTTACTTTTGTTCTCTTTAAGCATCAGGGAAGGAGCGCTAAAAAAGATCACGAGCAGCGCGATAATGGCGCCTGCAATGAGTCCGATAATGATTCCAGTTGTCATGTTTTTCATTGTTAAGGTGTGATTTAAGAATTTATAATATGTACAAAGAACTGTCATTTTTGTTCGTGAAGGCTGTTAGGTCATGGTAAGGATAGGAAGGCAAATACCACATTTTGAGCACGTTGATCTCTCTTCGGTCGAGGCCGCTTTTTCCAAAGACAGGTTATACAGGTATAGTTTGTCGATGCGTTTCAGCGATACATTGATGGATACCGGCAGGGACAGGACAGCTGCAGTGATCATGAAAAATCCAAGTGCTGCAGATGCTTTTCGGGCAGATGCCACGATCAGGAAGGTGGAGACTTTTGTATACCATCGTTTCCCGGATGTACGCTGGCTGCATATACTGAACATCTTTGCGTTCCGCGCTACGGAGCCGGGCGATCTGAATCGTGCCTGCCATGAGGACGGAGCCATGCAGGTGATCGGCGCCGACAATGACCATGTGATCGGAAAGGTGACCGGTGCGTCTGACTATGTGATCGTGGCATGGGGAAATAACAGCGGGATCGACCCGGTGCTTTATGAAGAACGGGTACTCCGGGTTAAGCATATCCTGGCAGAAGTGCCCGCAGGGAAAATTTATTGTATCACAGGGAAGAAGAAAACAAAACATCCGCTGCATGGTCTAATGTGGGGGTATACGTATGAAGTCTGTCCCGCGATTGAATATATGCAAATACAATGATATCAGTTGATAACGTAACCATACGATTCGGAGGATTTACACTCTTTGACAGCATCTCCTTTCAGCTCAACAAAAATGACCGTGTGGGGCTGGTGGGCCGCAATGGTGCCGGGAAGACCACCCTGCTGAACCTGATTGAAGGGCGGCAGCAGCCGGACGAGGGCAGCGTGGTTCGTTCCGGTGACACAGACATTGGTTACCTGCCGCAGCAGATGAAGCATTCCAGTTCCAGGACCCTGTATAATGAAACGTTGCAGGCCTTCGGGCATATCCTGGAGATGGAAGCCAGGATCGCCTCCCTGAACAAGGAAATGGAAGAGCGGACCGACTATGAATCCGAGGGATACATGAAGCTGATCGAGCAGCTTGGGACACTGACAGAGCGCTTCGAGCTCGAAGGCGGCAGTGCCATCCATGCAGATGTGGAGCAAACACTGGTGGGCCTGGGATTCAGTCCGTCGGACATGGACCGTTCCGTAGCCGAATTCTCCGGGGGATGGAGGATGCGGATCGAGCTGGCAAAAATCTTGTTAAGGAAACCAGACTATATCCTGCTGGATGAACCCACCAATCACCTGGATATCGACTCCATCCAGTGGCTGGAAGCGTACCTGTCCAATTTCGACGGCGGGGTGCTGCTTATTTCCCACGACAGGATTTTTCTCGATCGTGTTACCAACCGGACCCTGGACCTTTCGTTGGGAAATATTTATGATTACAAAGTCGGTTATTCTGAATATGAAAAGCTGAAGCGGGAAAGAATCGAAGTCCAGTCTGCCTCATACCAGAACCAGCAAAAAATGATCAGGGATACGGAAAAGTTCATTGAGCGTTTCCGTTACAAAGCCACCAAGGCTGTGCAGGTGCAATCGCGTGTCAAGCAACTGGAAAAGCTTGACAGGATCGAGGTGGAGCAGGAGGATACATTGCAAATGAATCTTCGTTTCCCCGCAGCGAAACGATCCGGTAAAATCGTGGTCGAAACAGAGAAATTATCGAAGACATATGGTGATAACGAAGTGCTGAAGGATGTGGACCTGGTGATCCAGCGGGGAGAGAAGGTGGCGTTTGTGGGCAGGAACGGGGAAGGGAAGACCACCCTTTCACGTATCATCGTCGGTGAACTGGAGCACAGCGGGGGATTCCGGTTGGGGCATAACGTGGAACTCGGCTATTTTGCACAGAACCAGGACGAGCTCATGGATGAAAACAAGACCGTGTTTGAAACGGTGGATGCAGTGGCGGTGGGCGATATCCGTACAAAGATGCGGGATATTCTCGGGGCTTTCCTGTTCCGGGGTGAGGACGTGGATAAAAAGGTGAAAGTCCTTTCAGGAGGCGAGCGTTCACGCCTGGCCATGGCGATGATGATCCTGCAGCCGTTCAACCTGTTGATCCTGGATGAGCCCACCAATCACCTGGACATGAATTCCAAGGATATCCTGAAAAATGCGTTGCTGCAGTTTGACGGGACACTGATCGTGGTATCGCACGACCGGGAATTCCTCGACGGACTTGTCGACAAGGTGTATGAATTCCGGAACAAGGGGATCAAGGAATATATCGGGGGAATCTTTGCGTTCCTCGAAAAGCGGAAGATCCGGTCCATCCGCGAGATCGAGCGGCGTACCGGCGCGAAAAAGTCCGTTCCGGAAAACCGTTCCGGATCAAAACAGGACTATGCGGCGAAGAAAGCATTTGAGCGGAAGCTGCGGAAGCATGAACGTTCTGTAAAGGAGGTGGAAGACGCCATCGCGGCCATGGAAAAGGAACTCAGCGAGATGGACAGAATAATGGCTGATCCGGACAATATTGAGGACCAATCGCTGTTTGTTTCTTACAGGGAGAAGCGTCAGAAACTGGACCGGTTGATGGAACAATGGGAAAAGGCATCTGCCGATCTTGATAATTTGAGCAGCGGATGAGCAGAAAACAGACGAAATTGCGTATTTTGGACGATTACTGAGGATTCTGAATGAGAAATATATATTACATCATATTGTCCTTGTTCCTGGTTGCAGGATGCACCGTCACACGCAACGTAAGTGTTCCCCTTTCGCAGTTCTCCTCGATGTACAATCCCAGTGAGTTCTCCTTGAGTGCGGACTACCGGTTGTACCACATCAATGATGATATGACCTCCATGTACATCCGGCTGTTCCCGCGTGAATTGCTGTTCAACCAGGCCAACGAAGCTGCTGAATACCGGGCACTGGTTGGGATCACCTATATCATATATGAGCTGGGAGAGGAAAGGGAGATCGTTGCGAAGAGCGATTCCACCACTTTTCAGCTCAAACTCGGCAGGCAACATGAGCAGAATACCGCCTATTTCACCACCCGGCTCCTGAATATCAGAAGTGGTAAACAATACATGATCAGGATCGAATCGAAGGACCTGAACCGGGGTTCTGTGGGCCTGGAACATATTTATATCGACAAGCGCAACAGTTTCTCTGCGCAAAATTTCAGCGTTGTTTCGGCGCAGACAGGATACCCCCGTTTCCTGGATTACATCTCACCCAACGAAGTGTTTAAGCTTGACTACCGGTTAGAAGGATATGATACCATTTTTGTAGATTTCATCAAGTTCAGGAATCCCTATCCGAGGCCTCCCCTTACGATCAATGCTCCTTCGTTCTTTGAGGTAGCGCCGGATACCACCATTGCCCTGGCCTGGTCCGACAGTACAATCTTCACCCTGCCGGAGAAGGGGATGTATCATTTCCGGGTGGATACGACCCGGCCCGGGGGGATCACGCTCAACCGGTTCGGGCCGGATTTTCCGCAGGTCCAGTCTGAAGAAGCCCTGATGGAATCGTTGTTCTACGTTGCGACACTTACCGAGTATAACAATATGCGGCGGGAGGAAAATAAGAAACTCGCAGTGGATAATTTCTGGCTGGAAAGGGCCTCGTCGATGGAGCGATCGCGGGAATTGATCCGGGTGTATTACAACCGTGTCGTTTATTCAAATCTCTATTTTACCACCAACCGGGAGGGATGGAAGACCGACCGGGGAATGATTTTTATTTTATTCGGTCCGCCGGACCGCATCCGTTCAGGGGGCTCAGAGGAGCGATGGTATTATATTTCAAACCGACAGGGGAAGATCATCGAATTCATCTTCGACCGTGTCCCCGGACAGTATTCCAATCATGACCTGGTCTGGCGAAAAAACGGACAGTCGATGGGCTACGTTTCTTCTGCCGTCAGTTCATGGAGATCCGGTAAAGTTTACTCATTAAGCAGGTAATGCAAAAGGAAAAAGATCAGATCATATTTGGTATTCATGCCGTTACAGAAGCGCTGGATGCCGGCCGGGAACTTGAGAAGGTATTGCTCAAGCGTGAACGGGGAACCAGTGATACATTCGGGGCGCTGCGGGGGCGGCTGATTAAAGAGAAGATCCCTTTTCAACATGTCCCGGCGGAAAAACTCAATGCCATTACCCGGAAGAATCACCAGGGGGTGATCGCCTATGTGTCAGAAATTTCCTACAGCGAGATCGAGTTCATTTTACCCGAGCTCTTTGAAAAAGGAAAGACACCGCTGCTTTTGGTACTTGACCAGGTATCGGATGTACGTAATTTTGGTGCCATCGCGCGCACGGCTGAATGCGCGGGCGTGGATGCGATCGTGGTCCCGAACAAAGGGAGTGCACGGATCACCGCCGAAGCTGTTAAGACCTCTGCCGGGGCGCTCCACAGCATTCCTGTGTGTCGTCATCCTGACCTCAGGCTGTTGCTTGACTACCTCAGGAGCAGTGGTTTGCAGGTTTTTGCGGCTTCAGAAAAAGCTGAAACTGCGATCTACCGGGCGGACCTGACGGTACCGGCTGCGATCCTGATGGGATCAGAGGACCAGGGGGTATCTCCGGCCCTGATGGAGTTTGTCGACCATTCAGTATCCATTCCGCAATTCGGAACGATCGGATCCCTGAATGTTTCGGTGGCAGCAGGGGTGGTGATTTACGAAGCTTTGCGTCAGCGCATGCAGGCGGCTACTCCAACGGGATTTGCCGGTTGATGCTCTCCTCGAGCGAGATAAATGTTTCGGTCCGCGAGACCCCGGAGATGGGCTGCACCTTGTCCACCAGCACATGTTTCAGGTCCTCATTGTTCCTGGTATAGACTTTAATGAAAATGGAGTATCCTCCCGTAATGTAATGGCATTGGGTGATCTCGGGGATCTCCCTGAGCTGTTCCACCACCTCGGGGTACAATCCCGCGTTATCAAGAAAAATCCCGACATACGCACAAGTTTGAAACCCGACCTTCTTCGGATCCAGTGTGAATTCAGAACCTGATACGATTCCGAGTTTCATCAGTCGCTGTATACGCTGGTGGATTGCTGCGCCGGAAACATTGCATTCCCTTGCAACCTCAAGGTATGGGATCCGTGCATTTTTTGTGATAAGGGCCAGTATTTTCTTATCCAGGCTGTCGATCTGCGATGATTCTTCCATATTTTACTCAAGTATATCCCCGGATGCTTAAAAACAGGTTTAAACCATGTGTTGATAATTTGTGTCTGTTTTTCTGTTATCCGGACAAATGAATTATTATTTAACAGGGTTTTCTCTAAAATTCTGTGAAAGTTTAAATTTAGCCAAGCTGATGATATTATCAATACGAGAAGGTATGTTATAAAATAGTAAACTTGTTCCGGGCCTGGCAGATGGGGTTGCGCCGATTTAGTTCTGTTGTGCCAGTGCCCGCCAGTCGGCGCCGGTAGGGTTCTGGAAAACGCGCAGTTCAAATTCCGGTATAACAGCGAGGATATGGTCGAAGATATCGGCCTGGATGGCTTCGTAGTTGGCCCATGCCTGGTCATTGCTGAAAACATATATCTCAATGGGGATTCCGCGTTCAGTGGGTTGCAGGTGCCTGACCAGGAAGGTCATGTCCTGGTGGATTTTGGGATGGTTGTGCAGGTACAATTCCAGGTATTTTCTGAATGTACCCAGGTTGGTAAGCCTTCGTCCGTTGATCAGGTCGGAAGTATCTATCCCCACTTTTTTGTTAAAGGCCTCGATCTCTTTTTCTTTTTCTTCGATATAGTGCTTCAGGATGCGTATCTCCTTGAATTTTTTCAGTTCGCTGCTGTCCAGGAAACGCACGCTTTGCATATCAAGATTCACGCTTCTTTTAATCCTTCTTCCTCCCGAGTCCTCCATTCCTTTCCAGTTATTGAAGGAGTCCTGCACCAGGGCGTAAGTAGGGATTGTTGCGATGGTCTTGTCCCAGTTCTGCACCTTAACAGTGTTGAGACCGATATCGATCACATCCCCATCGGCGTTGTATTTGGGCATGGAGATCCAGTCGCCGACATTCACCATTTTATTTCCGGCCAGTTGTATACTGGCGACCAGTCCGAGGATTGTATCCCTGAATACCAGCATCAGCACTGCGGCAAATGCGCCCAGCCCGGTAAGCAGTCCGTTGATGGATTGCTCGGTAAGAATGGAGATCACGACCAGTCCTGCGATGATAAACACCAATATCTTTACCAGTTGCACATATCCCTTGATATTCCGTCCTTTTGAAACCGGTAATTGCTGGTAGATTTCGTGGAAGGCGCTGATGACGGAATCCATGACCAGTGCACTGATCAGAACGATGTAGAGTTTGGTAATGATCCTGATGAATACTACCAGTCCGGGTGCATCGATAAGAAAGACCACTGTTGCGTTGACCACCAGTGCAGGGGCAATGTGTGCAATACGTTTGAATACTTTTTTCTTCAGTAAAATATCGTCGTACTGGTTTTTTGAGCGTCTGACCAGGTTGCCGACCACCCTGACCAGGACTATTTTGGTGATTCGGTCGGCGAGGAAGGCCAGTAATACGATGGCGATGAAAACCGTGATGTT
>CAZPTO010000119.1:0-8987 GCA_964589155.1 uncultured Bacteroidaceae bacterium
ATGTTCACGCGGAATCATATGGGCAACCATCAGCGCCATCATCTGAAGACTCTGCCTGGTTTTGCTGATGCCGGGTACCAATAACTCCTTGGTCAGCTGGAGATCACGGTGATACCCGGAGACCAAATTAGCCGTCAGCCCATTCAGCGTTGCGGGCATAGCCATAACGGTATTGCAATGTGCCCGTATTAATTCAAGTACATCCGGGTTCTTTTTATGGGGCATGATACTGGAGCCCGTGGTAAGCGTGTCGCTGAAAGATATAAAATTCAGATCCTGGCCCATAAAAAAGATCATATCTGCTGCCAGTCTCGACAATGTGTGAGCCAGGGAAGACAGCCCGGTTGCCATGTGCATTTCCATTTTTCCCCTGTTCAACTGTGCCGACACGGCGCTTACCTGCAAATCGCTGAATCCTGCCAGGCGGGTGGTAACATCACGGTCGATCGGGAACGAAGAGCCATAGCCTGCAGCGGAACCAAGTGGATTCTGGTCGATCACTTTTAGTATCCCTGAAATGAGGTGCAGGTCATTTACCAGTGATTCGGCATACGCACCCAGCCACAATGCAAAAGAAGAAGGCATAGCCACCTGCGTATGGGTATATCCGGGAAGCAGGAATGCACGAAGTGCTTCTGCCTTGTCGACCAGGGTATGGAAGAGTGCATCAACATCTTCGATAACCAGTCGGAGTTCTTCTTTCATAAGCAGCAGCATGGCGGTCATCACCTGGTCGTTCCTGGATCTGGCAGTATGGATCTTCTTTCCTGGATCACCCAGTTTGTTGACCAGGTAATTTTCCAGGTGGCTGTGGATATCCTCATCGTCCGGGTCCAGGGCAAACGCAGGGTCTTTGGTAGCCGGGTAGTAGGCTGCCAATTCCTTCAGGATCTGTTGTACTTCTTCAGGCTGCAGCAACCGGACCTGGCCCAGCATAATTGCATGGGCCATGGATCCAATAATATCGTATGGCGCCAGCAGCTTGTCAAATGCAGGGTCATTGCCTACGGTGAATTTCATTACCGCATCTTCGGTTTTCTTGTCTTTATCCCACAACCTCATTATAAAAATATATTTCTGTAAGAATTGCTGTCACTTAGTGTCACGTTTCACCACATGCACCGGGCTCCTGTGTTCAACCAATAGTATACATCGATGAACTGCCGTTGTATTCCTTTCGCATTGACAGTGGTTTTATAATTTCAAGTTAATAATGTGTTCAATAAAAGTGGCATAGCGGTCGATGGCGGCTTCGATCTCCGCAACAAAAATATATTCATTCGCTGTATGTGAACGTGCCGAATCGCCTGGCCCGATCTTCACTGCCGGAATGTCCAGGAGTGCCATATCTGACAAGGTTGGGGAACCGAACGGCTTCATCCCCAACGTTTCGATCACCCCATAAACCGGGTGTCCCTTTTTCAACGCAGAGCTTCTTAATCGCATCGAACGGGGAACCAGTTGGGATTTACATACGCCCTTTAGGATCTCAAAAAGCCTCTCATTGGTGTACTTGTCGTTACTCCTCACATCGATCACAAATTCACAGGTATCAGGCACTACATTGTGCCCGGTACCGGCCTGGATCATCGTCACATTTACCGAAGGATCTCTGAGCCATTCAGAATGCTTTTTAAACATAAGTTCCCGTATTTGTCCGATATCCTGCAGGGCAGAATAGATGGCATTGATTCCTTCATCCCGGGCAGCATGCCCCGAAATGCCCGATGCCACTCCATCAATTACCATCAGGCCCCGCTCTGCAACTGCCGGCTCCATGCCGGTGGGTTCCCCCACCACTGCAAATTCCAGGTCAGGAAGTGCAGGGATCACCGAACTGATCCCATGTTTACCGCTGACCTCCTCTTCCGCTGAAATCACCAGGACCACCTGGTCGGCAAGTTGCTTTTCGACGAGGTGCTGATACACTGCAACCAGGGATACCACCGATGCTCCCGCATCATTACTTCCCAGTGCAATAATCCTGCCGTTTTTCTCCACCGGCAGATAAGGATCTGAGGTCCATCCTGCCACCGGGGCCACGGTATCCATGTGAGAATTAAGCAATAACGTCGCCCTGGCAGGGTCGTTACCTCCGGTTACCACCAGGTTATTACCGGAACGTGTTGCCGTAAGTCCCTGCTCCAGGAGCCATTTATGCAGGAACGCTGCGCGTGTTTCCTCCTTCCGGCTTGTGGCCGGGATCGCCAGGATTTGAAGCAACAGCTGCATATATTTATCTGAACCACTCATTTCAGGTCACTGATCCCGGCATGTGAAGTAATGATCCCTTTGATCAGTGCAGAGCTAAGTCCATAGTGCTCCATCTCGTTTAATCCTGCGATCGTACAGCCCATAGGCGTGGTGACTTTATCAATCTCCCGTTCAGGATGGTTCCCGGTACTCAGCAGGATTTGCGCAGCACCTTTGGCGGTCTGGGCAGCGATCTTACCTGCATCTTCGGCATGAAAACCGATTTGTATTCCCCCTTGCGTCTCTGCACGGATGAACCGCAGGAAAAAAGCGATGCCACAGGCCGCAAGAATGGTCGCAGCAGGCATCAGTTTCTCATTAATGATCATCGTGGAACCCATCGGTTCGAAGAGCTCGCTGACCATTTGCTCCGCTGCCTGGTCATTCCCTGCAATACAGGTCATGGATTCACCGAATTCCACTGCCGTATTTGGCATGATGCGGACCACTGGCACTTTGTTGCTGATCCACGATTCGATTTCACTGATGGAGACCGCTGAGACCACGCTGACCAGTATTTTCCCCGGTTGCAATTCCGGCTGGATCTCTTTTAGCACCTGTTCTGCCTGTCCGGGCAAAACTGCCAGGATGATGATATCGCTTGCTGCTGCCAGCTCTGAATTACTTGATTTTACTGTGATTCCCTGCTCCCCGAAAACATTCAGCAGTTCCTGTTTGCGCCGGGTGATCATCACATCCTTCCCTTGATAATTCCCGTGCTTGACCAGTCCCTTAGCGATCGCTCCTCCAATGTTTCCGGCTCCGATGATCCCTGCTTTTTTCGTCATTGATTTCTGAATTATTATAAAAATGATGGAAATATATATTTTAATAACTATTTATATATTTATTTAAATATATATTTATTTTACTGTTTGTTTTTACTGTGCCAGATCTTTTGTTGGTTGCCGAACAATTTGGTAAATCCATCCACATCTGCAGCGGTCCAGTCGCGGTTTTCCTCGCCGTATGCAGCAAATTCAGCATCCATGAGATCATACTTGCTGGATACACCGGTAACCACATGGTGATAAGGTCTGAGGCGCAAAGTTACTGAACCTGTCACATTATCCTGTGTGGATGCGAGAAAATCCTCAAGATTTCTCATGACCGGCTCCAGAAACTGAGCTTCGTGCACGAACATACCGTACCAGCTTCCCACCTGCTCCTTCCAGTGCAATTGCCAGCGGCTAAGCACATGTTTTTCCAGGGCCAGGTGGGCATCAATGAGGATCCTGGGTGCAGGTGCCTCAAAACCAACCCGCCCTTTGATCCCGATGATCGTGTCACCCACGTGCACATCACGTCCGATGGCATACGAAGAACCGATCTCATCCAATGTACGGATCACCTCCACGGGGTTCATTTTTGTTCCGTTGACACCCACGGGTTCTCCTTTTTCGAACCGGATCTCCACGACTTCGGTGCCTGCCTTTGGGGACCCGGACGGATAGGCAGCATCCGGGAGCTCCTCGTGGCTCGTCAGGGTTTCCTTACCCCCCACGCTGGTACCCCACAATCCCTTATTGATGGAATACTCCACCTCCTTTGCCTCCATCATGATCCCATTTTCAGCCAGGTAGGCAATTTCATTCTCCCGTGATATTTTTAACGCACGTATCGGGGTAATCACCTCAATTTCGGGTGCCAGTACCTGGATGGTCAGGTCAAAACGCACCTGGTCATTCCCTGCCGCCGTGGAACCATGGGCAATCTTCGTGAATCCTTTCTTCCGGGCATACTCCACGAGGGCAATCGCCTGGAAAGATCTTTCTGAACTCACCGATAGCGGGTAGTTCCTGTTCCTCAGAGCATTCCCAAACAACATATAGCGGATACACCGCCCGTAATATTCGTCAGTGACATCCAGTACTTCATGTGTTATCACGCCAAGTCTTCTGGCATGTGCACCGATCTTTTCCAGTTCTGCTGCATTGAATCCGCCGGTATTCACAATCGCCGAATGTACTTCATAATTCTTCTCTTTTGCCAGGTACACGGCACAAAACGAAGTGTCGAGTCCGCCACTGAGGGCCAACAATATCTTTTCTTTTTCTTTCATGTTGTCTGTATTTTCTATGCTGCTTTGCTATTCCCTGCGTCTTTATTCCGTTTACCATCATCCTGCTTTTTCGTCCCTGTCTCTTTAGCGCGTTTGGTTTCAGCCGGACTTGGTTTCAGCATAGCGGTGCAGAGGCAATGGGTCCTTCTTGTACGCACCAGGATATCATAATAAGGACAGGACTGGCATCCCTTCCAAAACTCTTCATCATCGGTCAGCTCTGAAAATGTAACAGGCTGGTATCCCAGGCTGCTGTTTATTTTCATAACTGCCAGACTTGTTGTCAGACCGAATAACCTTGCTTCAGGAAATAATTCAGCGGATAAGTCGAGAGCCCTCGCTTTGATCTGTCCCGCCAGTCCCTGTCCTCTATATTCAGGATTTACTACCAACCCACTATTGGCAACAAATTTATTGTGTCCCCATGATTCTATGTAGCAGAACCCTGCCCAGGAGCCGTCTTCGTGTATGGCAATGACCGATTTCCCCTCCAGGATCTTATCTGAAAGGTATTCCCGGCTCCTGATGGCAATACCTGTTCCCTTTACACGGGATGCATTCAGAATGGCCGTTTCGACATCTTCAAGGTATTTCAGATCCTTTTTCCCCGCCACGTATATATTGATTGTTGACATTTTTCCTGTTATTAGTGTGTAAAATAAACTTTCTTATACTCCTTTGATACGGATGTTTTGTTTTGCTGCAACTTCAAACTGACGTTCCGACCCTGCTAATGCACCTCTTCTTTCCGGAATCCCGGCATTTTTGTTTTCAGAAGGTTGGTCAGATCTCCTTTGGTCACCCCGTCCCTCGGAATGATTAAAATGGTGTCGTCACCAGCAATGGTTCCGGCGATCTCGTATGAATTCAGATTATCCAGTGCATACGCAATGCTGCTTGCATGTCCGGGCAACGTCTTCATAATGGCCATCCCCTGTGCGAAATCGATAGAGACAAACCCGGTGATCGGAATATCTTCATTTTCTGATGGATTATTCAGCTGGCGCTCTGTAAGCATATAGATATACCCTTTTTCACTGTCCGGCATCTTGGCCACCCTGAGGTATTTCAGGTCCCTGGAAAGCGTTGCCTGGGTCATGGAAAATCCTTGGCGCTCAAGCAAAGCAAGCAACTCCTCCTGGGAGGAGATGTTGGATCCGTTGATCAGCCGCCTGATCGCCATTAATCTTTCGTTCCTGTCTCTCATTTTGTATATTTATACGTTTCTTTTGCAAAATTATGCATTTTTTATTCACAAATGCAACACTCTATGTTTTTTTTTCTATTTTTGACCCCCGGATCGATAAGAACCGGACCTGCAGCAATGACCGGTCTGTTCATCCATCAAACAAATACCGCGATAACATGACCGAAAAAATCAACAAAGTACTTATACTCGGATCCGGAGCACTGAAGATTGGTGAGGCTGGCGAATTTGATTATTCAGGATCACAGGCGCTCAAAGCGCTCCGGGAGGAGGGCGTCAGAACAGTATTGATCAATCCCAATATTGCCACCGTACAGACCTCCAGTGAGGTAGCCGATGAGATCTATTTTCTCCCGGTGACCCCCCATTTTGTTGAAAAGGTGATCCAGAAAGAGCGTCCCGAAGGAATTCTCCTTGCCTTTGGTGGCCAGACGGCACTCAACTGCGGCGTGGCTTTGAACGAATCAGGAGTCCTTGAAAAATACAATGTAAAAGTCCTGGGCACACCTGTGCAGGCGATCATGGATACAGAAGACCGGGAGTTATTCGCCGGAAAACTGAGGGAGATTGATGTGAAGACCCCGAAGAGCATTGCTGTTACCACTGTAGCGGATGCCCACAAAGCCTCTGAAAAGCTGGGCTTCCCCATCATCATCCGGGCAGCCTATACGCTGGGTGGACAGGGAAGCGGATTTTGCAACAACCCGGATGAGTTGCAAAAGCTTGCCACCAATGCCTTCTCCTATTCAAAACAGATCCTGGTTGAGGAGTCGTTAAAAGGGTGGAAAGAGGTGGAATATGAAGTGGTGCGTGACAAGTATGATAATTGTATCACGGTATGTAACATGGAAAATTTCGATCCTTTGGGAATCCATACCGGTGAAAGTATTGTTGTGGCTCCATCGCAAACCCTCACGAACAGTGAATACCATAAACTGAGGAAACTTTCCATACGGATTATCAGGCACATCGGGATTATCGGCGAATGCAATGTCCAGTATACCCTGGATCCCTATTCTGAAGATTACCGGGTTATCGAAGTAAACGCCCGTCTTTCGCGCTCATCAGCACTTGCTTCTAAGGCAACGGGATATCCATTGGCATTTGTAGCGGCCAAACTGGCACTCGGTTATGGCCTGCCTGAGCTGAAAAACTCCATCACCAAAACAACGTCGGCATTTTTCGAACCGGCACTGGATTATATTGTATGCAAAATCCCACGGTGGGACCTGAATAAATTCAGCGGTGTCTCCAAGATGATCGATTCCAGCATGAAATCGGTCGGCGAAGTCATGGCTATAGGAAGAACATTTGAAGAAGCCATTCAGAAAGGGATCAGGATGATCGGGCAGGGCATGCACGGGTTCGTCGGCAACCAGAACCTGGATTTTGAAGATATTGACAAAGAGTTGTTGGAACCCACAGATATGCGTATCCTGGTAATTGAAAAGGCATTCAGCAATGGGTACACCGTGGACCGGGTGCACGAGCTCACCAGGATTGACCGGTGGTTCCTCGTAAAACTCAAGAAAATTTTTGATCTGAAGAATGAACTTGAAAAGGTATCCTCACTTGAAGCACTGGAAGATGACTTGTTGCTCCGGGCCAAAGTGGCCGGCTTCAGTGATTTTCAGCTTGCGAGGATCATCCTCAACGGTGATGTTTCAGCAGAAATGCATAATGTACGGGAACACCGCAAGCAGCGAGGAATACTTCCGTATGTGAAACAGATCGACACACTGGCTGCTGAGTACCCGGCAAAGACGAACTACCTGTACCTGTCTTACAGTGGCAAGGAACATGACATTGAATTTTACAACGACCAGCATTCGATAGTGGTGCTGGGATCAGGAGCCTACAGGATCGGAAGCAGTGTTGAATTTGACTGGTGCAGCGTCAATGCGTTGAAAACGGTCAACGAACAAGGCTACCGATCGATCATGATCAACTACAATCCTGAAACGGTATCCACAGATTATGATGTCTGTGACCGGCTCTATTTTGATGAATTGTCATTTGAGCGTGTGATGGACATCCATGACCTGGAGCAACCGAAGGGAGTGATCGTTTCGGTGGGAGGCCAGATCCCCAACAACCTGGCCATGCGCCTCCACAATTCCGAAGTGAAAGTACTCGGCACCTCACCGGGTTCTATCGACAATGCCGAAAACCGTCATAAGTTTTCCATGCTGCTGGACCAGCTTGATATTGATCAACCGCGCTGGCGCGAACTCACCAGCCTGGAAGGAATCAAGGAATTTGTCGAAGAGGTGGGGTATCCTGTCCTTGTGCGTCCCTCATACGTATTGTCGGGAGCAGCGATGAATGTTGTCTCCAACAGTGAGGAACTGGAACATTTCCTCACCCTCGCCGCCCGGGTGTCCAAGCAATACCCCGTGGTGGTTTCAGAATTCATTGAACAGGCCAAGGAAATTGAGATCGATGCGGTTGCGAAGGGGGGTGAATTGTTCTCCTATGCCATCTCTGAGCACGTTGAATTCGCAGGCGTGCACTCAGGAGATGCCACCATGGTATTCCCGCCCCAAAAGATCTATTTCGAGACCGTGCGCCGGATCAAGAAGATCGCCAGGCAGCTTGCAGAGGCGCTTGAAATTTCAGGGCCTTTTAATATGCAGTTCCTGGCCAAGGACAACGATATCAAGGTGATCGAATGTAACCTGAGGGCTTCAAGGAGCATGCCCTTTGTTTCCAAGGTATTGAAAGCGAATCTTATTGACCAGGCCACGCGGATCATGCTGGACATGCCTGTGGAAAAACCACATAAATCGATCTTCGACCTGGATTACATCGGCTGCAAGGCACCGCAGTTCTCCTTTTCCAGGCTGAAAAAGGCCGACCCTGTACTTGGTGTGGACATGTCGTCCACTGGTGAGGTGGGATGTATCGGCGACAACTACTATGAAGCGATCCTTAAAGCGATGCTTTCCGTGGGATACACGATCCCGAAAAAGAATATCCTGCTCTCAACGGGTCCCATGCGATCCAAGGTAGAGATGATCAATTCCTGCAGGATGCTGGTGGAGAGAGGATACAACCTTTTTGCGACCCATGGTACCCATGAGTTCCTGAAGCTGAATGGTTTTGATTCCATCGACCTGGCCTGGCCCGACGAGGACAAAAAGCCCAATGTACTGGACCATATTGCCGGGGGACAGATTGACCTGGTGATCAACATTCCGAAGAATCTCACTTCACACGAATTATCCAACGATTATACCATCAGGCGTTCGGCGGTGGATTTTAATGTTCCGCTCATCACGAATGCACGACTCGCCAGCGCATTTATCTACGCCATATGCAAGATTGATCTCGAGGAGATTCCTATCAAGAGCTGGGGAGAGTATAAATAGTGCCTGTATATAAAGTCCGAAACTGCGCCGGGATCGGCAACAATTAACCGTTGAGTGCCTCTGCGCCACCAACGATTTCGATGATCTCATTGGT
>CAZPTO010000120.1:0-8871 GCA_964589155.1 uncultured Bacteroidaceae bacterium
ACAAGAAGGTTGGCGCTGAAGCCTCCCAAAAGATGTAATCCAATGGTCCTGTCAAAGACCTTGTACCTTACATTGAAAGGGATTTCGAGGTATTCCAGTGTCTGCGAAAAACCTTCCACGTATGCATCTGCAATGCTCATCGCTTCCGGAGTCAGTGTATGATAATCGGTAAGGGTCTGCCCGTCCGCATAATTATTTACATACAGGGACTTATCGCTGGAGACTACAGTTCCCATAGAATTGGAGATACTAACCACATTCTCTGTTCTTGTGGGGACGTATGCCATATCATTTTCCGACTCGAACCAGCCGCTTCTAAAACTGCTGTAGTCGCCAATATTCACCCCCATTTTATTATAATAGATCCCGGTCTGAATGGCCAGTCGTTCAGTAGGAAGGTAACTTACCTGCACTCCTCCGGCATATGTCAACCTGGCTGATTCTGAATTATTTACAGCCACGTTTTGGGCAGCAACAGTAGATGAGGCATCACGGTAACTAATGAGTGGCGACAGGGTGGCGCCAAGCTGCCATTTACCGGCTCGTTTCTTTTTGACAGTCACAATCTCCGGACCTTCGTGCTGCAGGATGCTCACCAGGCTGTCTTCGTTCACTGCCTGCGGTCCCGTTTCACCAGCTGCCTGTTCCTGCTCCGCAGCACCGGTCAGGGTATCCTGCTGACCGGTTGAACGCTTGCCTGGTTCAGTGATATGTTCCTGTACTTCATTATCTTTCCCTGGAACAAGATGAACGGGGTCCGGCTGTTCCATTTCGGCCCGGGCTGATTCCGATTGCCTTGCTATCATTTCACTGCCTGCTTCCTGTTCCTCCATTACCTCATCCATGGCAGCCATCACCTTCTGTTCAAGACTGCCTCCAGTAACCTGACTTTCAGGGGTTTTCGCTGACTTACTGGCGGCAGAGGTATCTCCCCCAATCGGTGCTGACGGTTTTTCTGAGGCAACCTCATCAAGTTCCGCGATCCCGGGCTGTGCCGGGTTAAAAAAAAGAGCAATACCTACACTGATAGCGAGTGCCAGCCCGGCTGCGGCACCCAGGAAGATAAACAACTTCCGGCTGGAACGCTTCCCGTGCAACCCGGAAGCAATTTTCTCCCAGACAGATTCCGGAGGAGCAGGCGTATAGTTGCCCATCTTCTCAAAAAGTCCTCCCTGCCTTATATTTCTCTCATTGCTCATCTGATATGCACCTTACCGTATAACTTTTTTACTCTTTCCTGCAATATGGCCCGGGCCCTGGAGAGGTTAGATTTGGATGTACCTTCCGATATTCCGAGCATCTCACCAATCTCCTTGTGGTTATATCCTTCTATTGCATAGAGGTTGAATACCATCCTGTATCTCGGTGTCAGCTCCCGGATCATCCCTGCCAGTGCCTCTGCATTGATCGCCTCCAGTACCTCGTCTGTTACCTGGTCGCTTAATGCTCCCGGGGCATCGTCCACCCGTTGCATCATTACCTGGCTCCTGTACCTTTCAAGGGCTGTGTTCACCATCACCCTCCTGATCCATCCAGGAAATGCCCTGGGATTCTTTACCTGGCCAAGCTTTTTAAATACTTTTATGAACCCATCCTGCAGGATATCCTGCGCATCCTCCTCTGATGAGGCGTATTGCAGGCACAAACCATACATTGCAGCGCTGAACTGCCTGTATAGTTGCTCCTGGCTGACAGGATCTCCTTTTTTACAGCCTTCGATCAGTATGTCCAGTTGAACTGCCAATCAGTTGTTTTCTCTCATTTACAAAGTTACGCGAATTCATACAAAACCATCAAAAATTGTGCCCTCCGTGAATCTCATCAGGCACCGACCGAAAGCTGAACATTGGCAGGAACCTCTGTTTTTCGTAACTTATACGAGCTTTGAATCATGATGCAAGGAATGTCCAATTGGTTGCGTATACCAACGCAACCCTTAGGTACGTGGACGCATCATAAGGATATAAACAACAGGATAGTTACACGCAACAAACATGATTGTTATGAAAAAAACAGGAATATTTATACTTGCTGTAATCCTTTGCTGGGGCTGTGACTGGTTCGACGGAGACGACCCGGTTTTCGATTACAATAAAAAAACTGCAAAAGTAATTGATACGAACAACAGTTTCGGTCTTGAACTCTTCCGGGTGATCAACGCCCGGGAGCAGTCAGCAAACCTGATGATGTCGCCCACCTCGGTGAGCCTTGCACTGGGAATGGCATATAATGGTGCCGAAGGAACCACCAGGGAGGCATTCGAAAATGTATTGGAGTACGAAGGACTCACCCGGGATGAGGTAAATGAGATTACCCTGGACCTGATCAATACACTTGTGACCAACAGCAAGGGCAACCTGCTGGAGATTGCCAATTCCATCTGGTACAGGAATGGTTTCCCGGTATATGATGCATTTATTGAGATGAACAGGACCTATTTCAGTGCAGAGGTGGAAGCACTTGACTTTTCCAATCCGAAGGCAATAGAAACCATCAATAAATGGGTGGCAGACAAGACCCATGACAAGATCAGGAAAGTCATCAATGAGCTATCTCCCGAATCCATGATGGTACTGATCAATGCCCTCTATTTCAATTGCCTGTGGGAAACTGAATTCGATCCCGATGCAACGAAAACAGAGATGTTCTATAATGAAGATCAATCCCGATACGGGGAGGTGGAAATGATGACTACCGAAGCGACGTTCAATTATGCCTCAACGGAGGATTTCACTGCCGTGGAGCTACCATACAAGAGCGGAAAATTCAGCATGCGCCTTTTCCTGCCAGCATACGGAAGCAGTGTCAACGACCTGATTGATCAGCTGGATGGCACCACCTGGAACAGCTGGCTTGAAGCCTTCGCTGAACATGATGATGTCCAGGTGATCCTGCCGAAATTCAAGTTTGAATATGAACGATCCATTGGGAACGACCTTGCCGACATGGGGCTTGGGATCGCGTTTACGGATGCAGCTGATTTTTCGGGGATCTCTGATATCGACCTGCTCATTTCGGAAGTCATCCACAAAACCTACATTGATGTCAACGAGGAGGGGACCGAAGCAGCAGCTGTCACTGCAGTTGTATTCGATATCACTTCTGTTGGACCCTCGGGACCGATTGTCCTACGCCTGGACAGGCCGTTCCTGTTCACGATCACTGAAAATTCCAGCAATGCCATCATGTTCGCCGGCAAACTGGGCGCTCCGGAGTATGATTGACCTGTAAATGGATCAAGTCATCGCAGGCATCATCAGGGTGCACCCTGGTTTTCCTGATCTATATGTGGATCACTTCATCGTAGGCATCCGCAGCAGCTTCCATCACGGCTTCTGACATGGTCGGGTGCGGGTGCACAGCCTTGATGATCTCTTCGCCCGTGGTCTCCAGTTTTTTGGCCACAACCAGTTCTGCAATCATCTCTGTCACGTTGGCCCCGATCATATGGGCGCCGAGCAGCTCACCATACTTTTCATCGAATACCAGTTTCACAAATCCTTCTTTGGCACCAGCGGCGGCTGCTTTACCAGAGGCAGTGAATGGGAATTTGCCGACTTTGACCTTGTAACCCGCCTCTTTGGCTGCCTTTTCAGTCATGCCCACTGAGGCCACTTCCGGATTGGTGTATGTACATCCGGGGATATTTCCATAATCCAGTGGTTGCGGATGATGTCCCGCGATCTTCTCCACACATATGATTCCTTCAGCAGAAGCCACATGCGCGAGCGCCGGTCCAGCCACAATATCACCAATGGCATAGATACCTTCCACGTTAGTTTTATAGTATTCGTCTACCTTGACTTTACCGTTGTCGGTCCCGATCCCAAGCTCCTCGATCCCGATATTTTCAATATTCGGGGTAATCCCCACGGCAGAAAGAACGATATCGGCTTCCACAGTCTCCTCTCCTTTTTTTGTTTTGATCGAAACCTTGCATTTCTTTCCGGAGGTATCCACTTTTTCGACCGTGGAAGAGGTCATTACCTTCATGCCTGACTTCTTGAAAGAGCGCGCCAGCTGTTTTGAAACCTCCTCATCTTCAACAGGTACTACATTGGGCAGAAACTCTACCAGCGTTACTTTTGTTCCCATGGTGGCATAGAAATTGGCAAATTCACTCCCGATGGCACCTGACCCCACCACTACCATCGACTCGGGCAACTTGTCGAGGGTCATTGCTTTCCTGTACCCGATGATCTTCTTACCGTCCTGCTTCAGGTTCTCCAGTTCCCGGGAACGTGCGCCTGTGGCCAGGATAATATGACTTGCCTCTACCTCCGTTGCTTTTCCATCCGCATCTGTGACTGTCACCACACCTTTGGATTTCAGTTTGCCGGTTCCGTTGATCACCTCGATCTTGTTCTTTTTAAAGAGGAACTGAACCCCTTTGCTCATTCCATCGGCTACAGTACGGCTGCGGTCCACAACTTTGTTAAAATCTGCTTTTGCCTCCCCGTCAATTACGATCCCGTAATCTTCGGCATGTTTGAGGTATTCGAATACCTGTGCACTTTTCAGCAATGATTTGGTAGGGATGCAGCCCCAGTTGAGACAGACTCCCCCGATCGATTCTTTTTCTACGACTGCAGTTTTCAATCCAAGTTGCGAAGCACGAATAGCAGCAACGTATCCTCCGGGACCGCTGCCAATAACTAAAACATCAAATTTCATGAGTGTGTTTTTTAATTTTTATAGGTCAGATGTAAATCGCGCTGACAGTCGATCATGGATACATGGCGCCAGGAGTGAAATACATAAACCCGTGCGTTCCATTGATATTGTCAAGGCCCGATTCATATCTGGTATGTTTGCAAAAGACCGATAATATAACAACAAAATTACGAATGAGTTTGCAGAATCGGGCAGAAAAGTGTGCAAAAGTTACTTAATGCTGAGTTTTAAGAACCAAATGTAACACTATTTGTTAATAGTAAATAAAACCGGATATTATGTATACATCAAAACTACATTTCTTGCTCATCGCAGCACTCGTCTTTGTATTGAACACTGAATCAAAATCACAGGTAAATTTTTACAAAACCAATGGTGCAGAGATCATCTTCTCCGGCGCAGATGTCAGCTTGAACGGAACCGATGTGAATTCCAACATGCGTTTTACTGCATTTTTTCACGCCCAGCAAATGTTCAACATGGATCTGACCCGGTTTTTTGGGTTATATACCGGTTTCGGTATCAGGAACATTGGACTGATCACCGATGACCTTTACCAGAACATGGGATTCTTGGGAGTGGATGACCAGCATGCTGACTGGAACAAGCAAACCAAGATCAAAAGAAGAAGCTATGCCCTGAGCTTCCCTGGTGCCATCAAAATCGGCAGCATGAAAAAACAGGTCTATCTATATGCAGGCGCCTCCTATGAATGGATGTTCCACTACAAGCAAAAACTCTTTATTGACGGGGAGAAATTCAAGTATTCCGAATGGGCCAGCAACCGCGTAAATGCATGGATACCCTCTGTTTTTGCGGGAATTCAACTGCCCAAAGGCATGAATATTAAATTTAAAATGTACATGGATGACTTCCTGAATCCTGACTTTGCCGGGATTGATTTTGACGAAGACGTGGATTATTCAGCCTTTGGGTCAAACAATATCTATTATGTTTCCTTTTCAACCATCATTAACAGGAACAGCGTCAAAAAGATGATGGGAGGCGGCGGAGACAAGCTCACTGAGAGGTAATCATGAAAATCAAGCTTCAATCCCGGAGGCTGAATTCTTCGTGCCCGGTCTGCCAGAGGGCAAAGGATATCAGGTCGGCGACAACTTCAAAACTCTTGCTCTTGGTATCACCAACACCGTGTCCTGAAGCGTAGTCGACGTCAAACAAAATCGGTGCATCTGAACCGTTTGCTGCCTGCATTCTCGCGGCAAATTTTGCGGGTTGCCAGACAATCACCCTTGGATCATTGAACCCGGCGGTAACCAGTGTAGCGGGATAAGCCACATTATCTTCCACATGAAGATAGGCATCCATCTCAATAAGTGCCATGCACTCCACCGAATCCATGACTGTACCAAATTCAGGTGCATTCACGGGTCCATTCGGGGATTGCTCAGCCCGCAGGGGATTCATGACCCCCACCATCGGAATTGCAGCAGCAAAAAGATCCGGTCGTTCGGTAATGGACCTTCCAATAAGGATGCCTCCAGCACTACCCCCGTAAATGGCCAACTTGTCGGCAGAGGTATATTTTTCTGACGTCATATATTCGGCACACGCAATAAAATCTTTCCAGGTATTCGGCTTGGTGGTCTTATGTCCTGCCAAACGCCATGCATCCCCAAGTTCGCCTCCTCCCCTGACATGTGCCACGGCATAAATTCCGCCTTTCAGTGTCCACGTTAAGATGTAAGGATTGAACCAGGGAGTCCTGGAAATTCCATATGCACCATACCCCGTCATCAGCAAGGGGGCCGTCCCATCCATCGTTGTCCCTTCCTGGTAAATAACTGAAAGCGGCACCAGTACGCCATCGTGTGAAGGTACCATGAGCTCTTCCACGACCAGGCCGGCATATTCGGTGAAATCGGCAACAGAGGAAAGTGGTTCGGGCGTAAATTCATCCCGCGAAGGCTGATACCGGTATCGTTTACCATCCATGGTCCATCCTGTAACACTGACCCAGATATCATCAAACATATGATTTCTCGTACGTATTCCAAGCGAACCGGCCTGGGCGGGCAACTGCACTTCCTCTGCAATATCCGTATCCTCTGGCAGCCTGAACAGCAGCTCCTGGACACCGTTGATCTTCAATTTGTAATACATGGCTTCACTTGTGAATGCAAACCCGGAAATCATCCCGGTTTCAGGTTCCGGAACAACTATTTCGGCATTGGGAATGTCAGGGTTGATTTTGCTTGTTCTCAGTATTTTAAACCCCGGGGCACCTTTGGCAGTATACAGGTAAAGGTCGTCTCCCTTTGTATAAAAATTCTGCACCTGGTCTTCCTTGTCTATCAATGGTTTCCAGTCAAACCGCTTCCCCGGGTCGAATGCATTCAACTCAGCCCTGTACAATTTGATATACCGTTCCACTGTGGACAATAACAGGTAAAAATCGTTCTCGTAATGATCGTACAGAATATGTGGGATCTCCTCCTGTCTCTGTCCGACCTCCGGGTACAGCTCTGAAGAATAAACAACCTGGTCCTGCTGCTGATGAGATCCCAGCCTGTGATAAAAAACTTTCGTATCAATCAAACGATTCGGATCATAAATGTCTTCGGTATTCGCTTTTCCATAAATAAACCCTGTACCATCACGCAACCAGGAAACAGATCCGAATACCTGGCTGATCTTATCCGGCAGCAATTTTCGGGATGCAACATCCATAATAACCATTGTCATATTTTCAGACCCGTTGGGCGCAACGGATATGGCAATCCGGTCACCGCTGAAATCAGGGCTGATACTCCCGATCACATAATTGGCACCGTTCCTGTCATCATATTTTTCAGGATCATACAATAGGTGCTCCTCTTTTCCATAGCCATCCCTGTAATACAATTTACCCACCTCATCCTCCGGGGTAAGCTTGAGGTAGAAATAACGACCGGAGTCTGCTATCTTTAATCCATAGATTCTGTCGGATTTGCGCTGATCGAGTTCATGGAACCAGCCGATCATTTCCTGTCTACCCGTGATATTGTCAAGAATGCTACGTGTATAGTCAGCGTATTCCTGCATCCAATCGAGGAAAACCGTATCATCCATGCTTTCCATGTACCTGTATGGATCAGTAACCTTTACCCCGAAATAATTATCCGTGACCGGGCGGACGGGTGCAAGTGAAGGTTTGTCATCATGTGTGCATGCAGCAATTAATAGCAACATTACCGGCATAAAAAAATATCGATGCATCATTCTAAAAAGATATAAATATAGGATACAACCTCAAAAAACTGAGGATTAAGTGGATAGTATAGCAAGTATATGGATAATCATTCAAAAACACAAAAATAATGTTCACGAACATCAGCTGCTTTTGTGAAACGGACCGGCAGGTGGCAGGAAGATTCTGTTCAGCCATACCACAAAATATTCCTACCTTTGTGACCAGGTGCAGGATCAGATGGCAGGTAAAAAAGACAAAAGCGCGTTAAAGGTTTCGGGAGGGGTTTCCCAACCCGCTTCGGTGAATGAGCGTGCCCTTGAACAGATCCGGCAGTCGAGGAAAAATCTTACCGGCCCGGAAGAACTATTCAATGGTATCCGTGATGGCAAGCGCAATGCACTTTCGCAGGCGATCACCATGGTGGAAAGTGCATTGCCGGAACATCAGCAGGTAGCACAATCGCTCATCAGTAAATGTCTTCCTTATTCCGGCAATTCACTCAGGCTGGGAATTACGGGAGTACCCGGCGCCGGCAAGAGTACCTTTATAGAATCCCTTGGCAACTATATCCTGCGCTCCGACCATCAACTGTCGGTGCTGGCCATTGATCCCAGCAGCGAGCGCTCCGGCGGATCCATTCTTGGTGACAAAACCCGGATGGAAACCCTGGCCGGATCAGAAAACGCCTTTATCAGGCCTTCTCCCTCCGGAGGTAACCTGGGTGGTGTTGCACGTAAAACGCGGGAATCGATCATTCTTTGCGAAGCGGCAGGATACGATACCATTATTGTAGAAACTGTGGGCGTTGGTCAGTCGGAAACCACCGTTCACTCCATGGTCGATTTTTTCCTGGTACTCATGATACCCGGGGCTGGCGATGAACTCCAGGGCATGAAACGGGGGATCATGGAAATGGCTGATGCCATCCTTATCAATAAAGCAGATGGTGACAGAATCGAAGCGGCCGAGAGGGCAAAAACAGAGTACAGCAATGCATTGCACCA
>CAZPTO010000121.1:0-8790 GCA_964589155.1 uncultured Bacteroidaceae bacterium
GTAAATTCCGGTGCCCTGATTGATCCTTCAAAGAGACCTACATCTGCACCATGTACATCCAGCAGCAATTGTCCCTGCGACAGGTAAATCACATCCGGCTGTTCCTCGGAATCCTGGTAGGCATTGACAAGGAAATCGTTGACGCCGTCATCGGTAGGTCCGTAGACCCGGATACTCCGTATCAGTTCGTGAAGCGCTGCACCGCTGACCAGGCTCAGATCGGGATTGCCCCGGCTGTCGAGGTGGGTGACATTCGCCTCGTAGCTTACAAAATGTCCGAGCAGATCGGCGGTAAACCACCACTGTCCGACAGAAGTTGTTTTTGGAGCAATGTTCCCGAAGTCAATATTGGTTAGTCCCAGCTGCCGGGGTTGCCCGTTCAGGTTGGAACCGATCAGTTCGAAATGGATGGCCAGTCCCTTCTCGTTATCGATAATTTCCGGCTGGGCAGACTCAATACGCACATTCTTTGCTCTTCCATAGCCGTTGTTTTCGATCATCACAGCCAGCTCTGCAGGTACAATCGGTTCAATAGGCTTCGTCAGGGGATCATC
Organism: uncultured Bacteroidaceae bacterium; assembly: GCA_964589155.1. Lineage (GTDB taxonomy): Bacteria > Bacteroidota > Bacteroidia > Bacteroidales > M55B112. The sequence continues at coordinate 555 of CAZPTO010000121.1, forward strand.
ACCCAGGATGTCTCGCTGCATGAAGTAATGCAGGAAGAGGTCGGGACTCGGGTTCACATCCAGGGTAACCGGGAACAGGGGTTTTTCTACTGTTACGCCCGTAAATGGATCCAGGTAGGAGAAGGAGCCTCCAAAAGAATAACTTTCCGGCACCTCGGGCGCCGCTCCCTTTTCAGGAATAAAGAGGATGGTGGCGCTCCCGGTCTGTTCCGCCCCCAGGCTACCCGTACCGTCAATATCGGTAAGTATATCCAGAGCCTTGGTTTCAATTTCAAACAGATCATTGGCAAGTTCCCCGTCTGCGTTCCTGATCTCAAGGTTCAGTTCAATCTCCTCCATGGCCGTTGTGGTGTTCCCGTTGAAAATAGTTAACGTTCCCTCGAACGCTTCACGCGTCATCACCAGCTTCTGGGAGATCTTTATCGTTACGGATGCACAGACCGATGAACGCTTCTTCTCAACTTCATCCAGCATTGTTTGCGATGCCTTATTTTTCATGTCCGCAACCGAAGTGTAGCCCAGGGATGTTGCGTATTCATGAGCTGTCTTCATCTTTTCGTGATAACTGTTGAGCGAATCCTGGTTCACAATATCCGGATATTGTGGGGTGGAATTGTAAATTCCTTTATCCCATGCTTCTATGGTTCTGTTCCACCTGGAACAGAAAGCATCAATCTCTCCCTCCGTAATATCCGTTCCGTTCATGGTCTGTTTAATATGGCTGATGGCCGCTTCGCTGAATTGAATCTTATTGGTCACTTCATTATCGATTGCTGTCGCGAAGTCCTGAAAATTCTCTTTTGAATCCCAGTTCAGGCTCCCCATGTATTCTGAAAAAGCATCGCGTTCTGCCTGGTCATTGTAGGCAACATAGGAAAGTTCAATGGCAGCCTGTAAGATGATCGGGGGTACCGGGTTCCCCTTGGAAGGAATATACTCGGAGGCGTTTTTGATGCTATTTTTCCCTCCGCCTATTCCGAATGGAGGCGTGTTATAACAGGTTTTGATCGTTTCAATGATAGTCTTGATACAGCCATGGGGACCCGGTACACAGTTGGCAGCATCCTCCAATGTAATATCCCCGTCAAGAAGACCTTTTACACAGCTTATCGCCGATAGCGCAGTACTGATAGGGTTAGGTATACAGTCCAGAATTACTGAAAGCAGGCTGAGCAGGCAGGGATCACACTCATAGGTAGAGATCATGGTGCTGGGGGTCGTTGTGGTAGGATCATAAGAAGCATCATCATCACCTGAGGGTGAAGAGGGTCCTACTGAAGTACCTCCCCCCCCACCTGGCAAACCGTCACCGTCATATTCATTAAGACATACCCGGCCTTCGAAGGTAAACAGGGCATCGCCCCGATGCCATTTCCTGTCGGGACCGCATTCATAATTGTAAATGGTAAAGGAATAATCCGAGCAGTTGTCACCACCATTCTTTTTTCCATCGTCACTATTTCCCGCGGCGGATTTTCCCGATGCTTTCCTTCGCATGGTTACTGGAATCTGGATGGCCTGCTGGGCCAGGAGATCCATTTTCGTGAAGTTAAATACCCATTCATATTCCGAATCGTTTTCAGGAAAGTGCAGCTCAACATCCCTGGCCGTAATTAGTCCTTTGTTGGTCAGGGTTACCAGGAAGGTATAGGTTTCATCACCAAATAACTGGGGCATCTCTTTCGGCATTTCCATAATGACGACAGGAGCTGGCACATTGGTCTCGTAAACCATGATCAGCTCAATTTCATATTCGTCCTCAATTTCCGTCGGAACAACCTCCCAGGTATAGGTAATGGCCTGAAAACTCAGGAATACTGTCTCCTTATTCACTCTCCCGGGATCAATCACAATGATATTCTGGTATCCCTCATGCTTTGAAGCCTCAACGGTCATCCTGTAAGAACCTTCTTTGAGGCTGTCGGCTTCAAAGATTCCGTCGGGACCTGTGAATCCCTCCGCAACGATTTGTCCGCTGTACGGATGACGGACCACCACATGGGCATTCTGTAGGTGAGGCGCTGCTTCTGTGAAGTAGGTATATTCATCTACAACATCTACTTGCAAACTTCCCGTCTCTTCCGATACCACTTCGATACGATAGGGAATCGCCAGGTCGTCTCCGTTCGTATTATGAGCAACCATACGCCCTGATATAGGCGTATTCAGGGGTATTTCATTTCCTGGCGTAAACAGCAAGGTAACAATGGCGGTATCTCCCGGGGCGATGGTCTCAATTGTATCACTGCTTGCCAGGGAGATCCAATCCAGATCCGGAAGATCCATCACCACTTCTTCGGTCGCCCCCGCACCGTCATTGATGATTTTTAAGTCATAATACCGTATTTTCTCTTTCGTAACGGTGGTATTTATACTGGAAGGCTGACTCACAAGATGACTTCCCAGGGCCTGACAATAATAATAAGCTGTAAATTCAAATGAAATACCCTCATCGGATTGTACCCTTACCGGTACTTCAATATAATTCCTGCTATCTGTAATCACCTCCCCGAGGGCGGTGAAGTGAAATTCTGTGACCTGGTTTCCGGGAAGCGTTGCTATCGTATCAATGGTTAAATTGAAACCTTCAGGAACTTCAGGCATTTCAAAGGTGACATTGGTTAGCGGGGCATTGCTCCGGTTTTTTATCCCGATGGTCCCGGTTACGGCAACGTTCTTTTTAACGTTCCATATCAGGTACTCTTTCGAGGCGCGTTCCATGCCCAGTATGTCAAAGACATCCTGTTCTTCACTCAGTTCCTGGCCCGGGTAGCAAGCCCCTACAATGTAGTGCCCCGATTCGTAGCTATAAGGCTCAAACAGGGTGGTAAAATCACCCTTCTCATCGGTGGTTACCTCAAGTACCCTCCTCATACCGCTGGTAATGATATACACATCCAGGTTTTTGTTGGGCGCTGGACTTCCGTCTGTCAGTTTCGCCTGCCCGTAAATGTGTACAGGTGCCGGTTCAGTGAAGACCTCTTCATCAACCATTGCTGTTCCTGTATAAGACGGAAGAATGTGAACCGGAACGGGCGCAGACTCATTATTGATATAAAGCAGTTCGTTGACGGTTGCTTCCGGATTTACCTTTCCGATCAGGGAGTAGTCTCCGGTCAATGACGGTACCATAATTAAATCCAGGAACGGATAGGACTCACCTATTGGTATTGGCTCGGGCAGGGTTCCCTCGAAAATCACGGTATCTTTATCATCAATTTTATCATCTTTTGACAAATAGAATCTGATCGTTATTCCTGAAGGAGCTTTCCCGTAGCCCCTGTTTTCAACCAGGGTTTGGACCTCTATTTGCCTCCCTGTTATGAGGGTCTCTTCACGGAGTTCGATATCGCTCATCTCCAGGTCGGGCCTGTTGATATCTGTCACATTCACCCAGGCCATACCGGGCGAAAAACCCGTAGCATTTGCCTGCAGGGTTACCATCTGACTGCCATCATCAATCCCGTCATCCCTGGTGTCAATGGATACGTTTACGGAGGATTGTCCGGCAGGAATGACGGCGGTTGCCGGTACGGTGATTTCACTGACATCACTGGAGGAAAGGGAAAGATTCAAGGCTGTGCCTGTTGGAGTATTCCTGAATATGGTCATGGTTCCGGCATCTGTAACGCCCTCCTTCAGGGCTACCGGACTCACGGTGACCCTCAGGGCAGGTCCGTCGTTGTCGGCAATGACGATTTCATCCGAGACCACACCCCCGTTTTCGGCCGTGGTGCCGCAATTACAGCTTGAAATATAAATGCTGCCGGTGATCTCAATTGTCCTGAATCCATCCACCTGGGCATTGTCGATTACCCCGATATTGAACTTTTTCTCTGCCACATTCTGATCCAGTGTTATGGAAGTTGGGAAATAGAGGGCATTGGAAATACCAGCCGCCAGGTTGACCCTGAAGGAACCGGTATTTTCTCCAACACGGCGGACCACGCCCCAGGTGGCATAGGTACCAGCGCTTTCAGAAACGGTATCCGCAAGGATTTCAAATGCGATTTCCGGTATGTCATCATCCACGATAGTAGCCGCAGTAATCCCCGGGATCATCCCATCCGCGCGGGCCATGATGTCTGCTTCTTCGTTTAACTCGGGAACCGTATTGTCGGTAACTGCCACCTTCACCTGTGCAGATGCCATGTTTCCCTGGATGGTTACTATGGCGGGGAAGGACCACTGGGATGTGGAAGTGGTTGAGAGATAAACAACGGCAGAATCAGGAGATGTCAGGTCCCTGCTGATGGTCAGTACCAATGTATCCCCTTCGGAAGCCGTGTAGTTATCAAGGGATAAGGTAAGAGTGGGTTCTTCATCGTCCAGTATATTCAAAACCTGCGATACCGGAAGGTAACCCGGTGCGGTGGCTTCGATCTCCAGTTGCCTCGGCCCGTCGAGCAGGGCATTATCTACCAGGCTGATATTAAACAGGGCTGCGGAGTTACGTTCAGGAATAGTTACCGAGGAAGGGAGATTGATCTGTTCCGAAAGGGAAGTTGTAAGACCGACTGTAAGTGCCTGCGTATAGTTCCCGCTTCGGGTGACGTGGCAGCGAATTTCTCCGGTATAATCCTCTTTTGCAGATGCCGGGAGTGTCAGGTAGATCCGGCTCTGTAGCGAGATCCTGTTTACCGAAACGGATGAATTGTTTACCTCATCACCGGGATATTCCAGCAACTGCTCAGAGGGTTTCAGAATCACTTCAATATATCCTTCGCCGGAGAAGCTGATGACCTCGGGTATCCTGAACCTGTAATTCCTTGTAATACCAGATCCCTGTTGCAGAATATCAGAATATTGAGGTGTTCCTTCCAGGTCCAGGCGGATCCCGGAAAGTGAAACGATGGATACCCGTTCTGTCCATCCCCCCTCGGCAGGTGCATCACCAATATTGTCAATCTTCCAGGATACGGTTATGGTATCACCCGGCGCATAGGTGTATTTGCCGGCAGTAATATCTCCGACTTTTACATCGGGTAAGGGCTTTTCCCTGACGTGTATACCAGCCTGTTGCTGATTGTTATTGTTATCAGTCTCTGTGATTCGGTTTCCCCGGTTGGCAACCCCTATAATGCGATAATCCTCTGCGTAGCCTGTAGGAATGGAAAGCGTTATGGAATGCATGTAACTGCTGTCGGGTTCCAGCGGATGTTGACGCACTGTCTGACCAAGGAGGTGATCGTCTCCGGAGAGGAGTTGATCCGTTGAAATGAAAAAAGCATCATACCAGGTTGTCGCAGACGTGGATCCGGCGCCCTGGTTTTTGATGGTATAATCCAGGGAAAAGGGAGTAACCGAAAGCACTGTATCCGGGATTGAAATCTCCGGCATAACCAGATCGGGAAGTTCCCTTACTGTGAAAGTATGCGTCATACTGGTATGCTGAAGGCACTCGTTCATCGAATGGATTTTACAGTGGTAGGTTGCCCCGTAGAGCAGGTTATTCAACCGGGCAGATGTTCCGTAAATGTTGCTGATATGCGGAGTCCCCGGTTCCGGATCGCCATCTTTCCAGAGGTAAAGACTATAAAACAGGGTGTTCTCCGAAGGCTGCCAGAAGCAATCCACGTGTATATTTTTATCCTCTGCTCCATCTTGCGGCAGCAGACCAGTAGCGCTACCCGGCTGCACACAGGTTGCATTTAAAAGGGTCGGGGAATAATAGTCGGGAACATGATCCGCTACAAACAATTCGCTCTCAATAATTTCATACACTTTGCCGTGAAACACATCGTAGTAAAGGAAGGTTATGGTATCTCCGGAAGGATTATTGCTGAACACACGAACGTTATATACCATGTTCCCGGTAGGAGGAAACAGTACAGATGCTGATTGTGCCCCCCGAAGCTGTCCGTTTACATAAGCGATAATGGTACCGTCTTCAAGGTAACTTCCCTCAAAATTAACCCTGTATATGTATTCAGCATTATATTCATACTGGTTTGATAATTGGCTGTTGGAAGGTATGGCCGGTACCTGGAGTTGGGACCATGCTGGACCTGCTGCACCCATCCAGATCAACACGATGAGTGCAATACTTTTGACCAGCCTGCGGCCGTGACTTCCTGGTGAATTGGTCCCTTGGAATATGCTGCACTGATGGTTCATCTGCTTCATGATTTATTGATTCAGAATTTAACGTGAAGTTTTAATCAATTTCCGGACAGCGGTTCCGCTGATGGTCTTCACTTCCAACGTATAAAACCCTGGTTCCAGCTGTCCAGTCGTAACATGAATGGTTGTGCCGGAACACACACGGGTGTGGACCTCTTTGCCTGTCATATCGCGCAACCGTATCTTTTTAATGGTTGCTGATGCATGCACCGTACATTGATCCGAAACAGGATTGGGGTAAACAGAGAGCCGATGTGCATTTTTTCTTTCCTGTAAAGTATTGATACCGTTAATTACCAACCGATATGGATCATACGGATTACCGGTGATACCATCCGGCCTGAAGCTGATGAACAATCCGGATGGGTATTCCGTATGTTCGGAAGGTTGTGTAAGCTTAAAGGTGATTTCCTGGTTCAATTCACTGGAATAGTAGGTCAAAACAAACAGGTAGGTATCCAGGGATGGGATAAATATGGACCTGGAAACGCCCCGGATTTCATCGCCATGAAATGCTTTTAACAGGGAACCCTCACCGGTGATTCTCTCTCCTTCACCGGTAACCACCTCGGCAATCAGTGTGCCGGAATACTCAAAATTTTCAGGTTGAAGTCCGTGTTCCATTAACAATTGCGCGTGGTTTAATTTTTCAGAAGAGACACTTTTCTTTACAATGCCAGGAGCATTGAACATCAGGTTTCCCGGAGACTGAACATACATTTTATATCCATGAAGCACTTTGAGTGTCTCCAGTTCTCCTGCCCAACCAGAGCCTGCATAATAGACAGCGGAACCGCTTAATCCCTTGAGAACGACATCACCTGTCGGAATGGAGGCTGTCTTTATAGCCGCGTCAATATTCCTGTCCGATTGAAGTAAAAAGGCGATATCGTTCCAGCCTTTCACCAGCGGTATGGGTGTGATGGAAGGATTGATTTCCAGGCCCGAAATAACCAAATCCTCCGCAATACTTTTCCTGAATTGAACCATCCGGTGCTGGGGAAATGTGCTGAGATTGCCGAACCAGCCTGTTGCATCATAATAGATAGCCGAATATTCTGTCGATTTCACATAATCAAGATTGTCAGGGGAAAGGTCACCGAAAAGTGTCGCAATATTCATTTCCGGAGGCTGAATATTCAGAGAGATCCAGTTCCAGCCTGCATTTAATGAACGCAGCACATTTCTTACCGGGCGGAATACTTCTACCTTCCACACGCTGCTCGTCACGCCATCTTCTGCTGTAACCCTGTAATATACAGGCATGGAAAAATCATGGACACTGCCGCTGGCCGGGGAAACAGAAGCTGCTTTTGAAAGGGTGAACCCGGGGGCAATCGCGCGTACATCTGTTCCGTAGGGTACATAAAGGGTCACCAAAGCATCTGTTGTATCGATGGCAAACGAATCCAGTGCCGTCATGAAAACACTATCGATTGAGGTCTCCCTGCTTAGTGAATCCAGGTTGATAACGGTTGCCCTGACAATATCGGGATCGGAATCTTTTGCCCCGTCATTTACAAACAGGACAAATTCCAGCACCGAGTCGCGATGTACTGCGGGAGCCGTAAAGGTCGGATCCGGAACAGTTACAGAGGAAAGGTTTATTCCGGCCGGGGGTATCCACCGGTAGGTCAGTGGGTCGTTATCCGCATCGTAGGAGAGTGATCCGTCCAGCTGACCCTCCTTTTTTTCATTCAGACTGAAATCACCTCCGGCATAGGCAACCGGTTTCTTATTGACATGTATTGCCGTAATCTTCACTGTATCCCGAATGGAGTTCAGCGCCCCATCGTTGACAACCAGTGTAAACCGGTAGGTGCTGTTCAGTTGCACCTGCGGCAGGATAAAGGAGGGCCGCGGACTGGTCTGGTTAAACAACACAATCCCGTCAAGGGAACTCCAGGTATAGGAAAGTGCATCTCCATCCGGATCAAATGAATTGTTTCCCTCAAGTGAAACTGAACTGCCTTCCACATAACTGGCATCAGGACCGGCATCAGCAACAGGCCTTAAATTGACCTGCAGGACCGTGACATCCACCTCCGACGGATCGGAATAATTAGTTCCGTCAGAGACAATAAGGCTGATGGTGTAAACGGTATTTTCAGTT
>CAZPTO010000122.1:0-8787 GCA_964589155.1 uncultured Bacteroidaceae bacterium
CAATTGTATCAATTGTTATTTTCTGAGTTGTATCACCGGTTGACCAGTAAAATGATGAATTCTCTTCCTGATCAACCCATAATTCAGTCGAGAATGAACAATTGGAAGAGTTATCCTGGATATTTACAGGAATTTTTGTCTTAAACGCAAATAACATTCCCTCATAATAAGAAACAATGTAAAAATTCCTGATATCTGCTGAATACTTTACTGTTGGATAGTTATAAAGAGCATAATCACTTTCATTGCTAAAACGTCCAATCTGTTCAACATTTATTAATCCTGTCTGCTCATTTATAGAAGAGGAAAGGAGAATCTTTCCTCTATTTCCAATACCAACTAATCGTTTTCCATCCTGGCTTATATCTATACTTTCTATTTCTGAGCGGCTATCCAAACCTAATTCCTCATTCGTTTTTTTATATAGAAAACTCAAATTCCCATCATCAGACGAAATGCCTATACAGGCAATCATTTCTCCGGCGATAAATATGTATTTACCTTCCGGACAAATACCAGCGGTTTGACTGTCATAGATATATACATCGCCAAGATTTCCAGCCATATAGTTTTTTTTATGTTCCAAAACTCCATTTGCAGTTCTAAAATAGTGTGCAATACCCTTATACTTTGAATAAATATATATATGATCAGATGCTACCATGATTTTCCGAACAGATGAATTCATCCCAATACTATCGTTTTCATTGATAATATTGGTATGAATCAGGCTCAAGTCCCCATTTGATGTAATTTTATAATTATATATATAATGATAACTGGTCGCATAAAGATTCTTGCCATCCTCACTTATAGTAAATCCGTTCAGCTTTTCCATCGAAAGACTTCCATCCATATCACTATAAGATTTCATAAAACTGAGCTTCCCTGATACCTCATCTCGCGCCAATAACCTGATTCCATATACCTGATCAGATATAATATACATTATATTTTCTGTTGGATCGAATCTTACATCCAACGGCACTCCAATAGCAGGCCCTAAGTCACCAAATTTGTATATCTCGACAAGATTTAACTTGCCATCAGATTCTCTTTCATAAAAGTGGATTATGTTCTCCCCGGCATTTGAAATTGTGTACAAATGCCTGTTGTCTTTAGATATAATAACATCAAATACATTGTCTCCCTGATTTTGAAAATCACTTGAATATTGAATGTGATTTTCCAAAAATGAAAATTGAGCATTGATACTCTCCGAAAAGAACAAAAAATAAAGCAGGAACAATATAAACTTTAACTTACAACAAGATTTCATCTGATTTGGGGTTATTTTAGAATACGACAATCTATTATTGTAACTAAATCATTTTAAATATATCTAAATAGAACGAATAATTAATAATCTCAGATAATACTTTACCGTATTGAGTGAGACTTTCATGAAAATCTTAATCTCAGGACATGACTGTTGAAACTTTGACATATCAATTTCACCTGTCCTTCATAGCTTCAGCGAAGGAGGAGTTGCACCACCGAAACAAACCACAGAGCCCGCAGAGTCAATGACTTGCGGGCTTTTTTTATGGGCGTGTTGATGGAATTGTTGATGGGATTAAAATTCAGGTAGAGTATGTTGTATTTGTAGCTCTATATCATGGATTTAAAGAATAATCAATGCTGATGCTGACTTCTATTATCAAAGAAGGTAATAAGTTCGATAACATTTTCTCTAATTTGATATACCAGTGAAGTCTGTGCCGAAATTACACAACGCCTAAGGCTTTTTTGCATTTTTGAGGATGGACACAAATATTTATGAGTTCTGAGCTTATCTATAAGACTTTCGACTTTTGCTTCAAATGCTTCTGCTTCCCTGACAGTCCAACTTTCCAGAATCTGTGAAAGGACATTTAGATACGTTTCTTCGGCAAGAGGAGACCAGTAGATAGAATATTCTTTCATTTTCTGCCGAGCAATTTGTCCGCTTTCTTTTTCACGTCTTCGTGTGGAATTCCCTCCCCGTTTTTAAGTTGTTGTAATCCTACATTGATGGCATTTTTTTCCTGGTCTGAGATAGTATCCCACCAATCAACATTTTTACTTTTAAGGGTTGTAAAATAAGCCTGCACCTTACTGAGGATGTTTTCGTCATCAGTTTCAACAATCAGCTTGTGCAGGTAGTTTTTTATTTCCGCAGTATTTGATTTCATTATTCTATCACCTGAAAGAACAAAGATACAGAAAATAAATGTTGCGAAAAAGACATATCGTATCTGCAGTAGTAATGCCCAGCAAATCCTAAAGTAAAATTGGAATTTCCTGTTGCAATATTGCAACAATAAGTCTATAATCCCCTACTGATCAATCAGATTTAAAAGTTTATACTATACACCCACTAATTCTTACCAGAGTCTGAGCTGAATTTAGCTTCCTCTTATCTGATTCATATATCCTGTTATCTATTTCGTACATATTACACATGGTTTACTGGCATTTTCCTGTAATCTTACCTGTTTTGCTTCTTCAATTTGCTGTTTCCACTTTAGTTTGGGCACATCAATCCCAAAGAGCGCTTCAATGGGAATTAATCCCTTCAACGAATGGTGCGGCCTCTTATGCTGGTAGTCATTTATATTCCACTCCAGCAGTCTTTGTAAGTCATCTCCGTCTTCGTATGTCTGTTTAAACAGATAATGATACTTAATGATTTTGTGCTGAGCTTCAACGAGTGAATTGGAAAATCTGATATCTTTTCGAGCTATCAATTTCTGAATACTGACTCCTTCAGAATTCAACAAAGAATCTACTTCTCCGTTATTATTTTCAACTCCTCCGTCAACAATGAGCTTCACATCCAGATCAGTGCCTTTGATATATTGATCATATGCTTGCCTTATGCTGTCCATTCTTATTTTAGCGGACACTTTATCTGAGACCTGCCAGTTCAGAATATATCGGGAGAAATTGTCTATTAGCAGGTAGACATAATATTTCATTCCGTTGAGACATTTTACAACAGTAATATCGGCATGCCAGATTTGATGCGGAGCACTTACCCTGATTCCTTTGCCATATCTTGATTTCTTTGAAAATCTTCGGTGAGTGATTCCAAGATATTTTGCATAGTTGTACCAGGTTGCCAGTGACGCATTTACCAAATTGTTTCTCAAAGCATAATAAGCAATAGAGTTTATTGGCCAGTATTTAAATACCTGATCGGTAAGCATCTCTTTAATCTTTTGGGCTTCACCCTCAGTTAACTGATTGGGATAAATTCTTCTGCAGAGCTGTAATGGAGAGGTCAGGCATTTATTGAAAACCTGATTTTTCCAGTAGTAAAATACAGAAGATGTAATATTGCAAAGTTTGAGAACCAGCCGGACATTGATAACTTTTTGGAATTTGATTATCGCTTTAACAAATTGTTCCTTCTGAATACTGATGACTTTTTGAAATTGCTTTGATTGCTTTATAATTTTTGAAATGACGCTGGCCAACTTCAAATAGTTTCTGATGACAGTATCAGATTCCTTTCGTTCCAGGAATTTGTTCAGGTCCTCAATATTTGAAAATTCACTCCCGATATATTTATCCTCTTGTTCATTTTTCCATCTCCAGATAGTTGAGCGATCAATGTTTCGGCTATATTTTTCCGGAAGTTTATACTGCCTTGCAAGCTGCTTGATGCTTGTGTGATAAGAATTGTGATGCATAAGTACGAGGATGCTTTACAATTAAATAGCAGATTTGTGAAAAGGTAACCATTTGAAAAGGCAGAAGTCTTGGGAAAGGGTAGATAATATATTAAGAATTTTTGATCAAAAGAGATGTGATCTACTTCATTAATTCCTGAATTTCACGCTTAAGAATTGGAAGATGTCGTTGAATAGTTCCCCATACAATTTCATCGTCAACATCATCGTATCCATGAATCACCCTGTTTCTCATGCCAATAATCTGCCGCGAGCCTGAAATTTCAATTTGCGGATCAATGTTCAAAATTCGATTCATTGCTTCTCCAATAATCTCAATTTCTCTTTCCACAGCTCGTCGAAGCATTTTATCCTCAAGATATTTATTAAAATCACGCTGTTCTCCGAGGAATGAATCAATGGAATCAATTGAGCTTAGAATATCATGGAAGTATTTAGAGATTTCAGGCTTCATAGATTTTTGATTTGGTTTTATTTACAGAATCTATGAAGTATGGATTTTTAAGACTTCTTTCAGTCACCAGATCCACGGGCCTTTTTAGTAACGCTTCGAAACTATCAGCCAAATCAAAGTAAGCATCTGCATAATCTTCAGGTGGCATTGGCATAAAGGAGACCAGAAGATCAATATCACTTTCATCTGTGAACTGTTCTGTGGTGACTGATCCAAAGGCAAACAAGCTCTTTACATTATATTTAATACAAAGCTGCCTGATGTTATCTTCGTTATGTCGAATTAAATGATGCATTTGAATACAAAAATAGAACAAGTGAGTATTATTTGCAATTATCGGTATTTAGTCAACTCTCTCATCAACATTCAAACATTAATTTAACGTCCTATTCGCGCTTACCGGCGCCTTAACACAATTAATCTGGTATCAAACGCACTCGAACCACCTAAAATTAAAATATCGGCCAGGAATCCTGGAATAAGATATCCTTATTCAGAAACAAATATTGGAACGAAATCAACATGCAGTTAAACATGATTAATACATAGAGTATATCTCTCTTAAGGAACATTGGAATAAAGAAAAAGGAATTCTTCCAATCTTCATAGGATATTATTCCTTGTATTCTCTCTCTATTCAAACTTATATTGAACCTATATTCTAAGTCCGGATTTCAACAACACTGATAACGTTTTTCAGCATAGCGTTATCATCAATTACAACATTGATCTCATTTTTACACATAGCCTCATTTAGAATTACATCAATCCTTAAAGAATTCATGCTTGGTCAGACTAGAAGCATTTTCCAGTTCAGAAATTCTGACGTAGCGATAAAATTGGGTTTCTGTTTTATGGCCAGTAATCTTCATAATGGAAAGAGTCGGTAATCCTGCACGAAATGCATTCGTGGCAAAAGACTTCCTGCAGGTATGAGTTTTAATGAGATTGTATTTTGGAACAAGTGTAGTAGATTGTTTTCCTGCTTTGGTTTTTGTAATTGGAATAAGCTGATTGATTCCAGCAAGTTCTCCCATTACTTTGAGGTATTTATTCATCTTCTGATTGGTAAGAGGTTTGGGAATCTTTCCTTCATATTTATTGAGTATCTCAAGGACAATAGGTTTTAAGGGAATAATTACTTTCTGAGAGGTTTTTTGGGTAAGAATATTGATGTAGTAAGCATCATCTTCATTGACAATGTTTTCTGGCTTAATGCGTATAAAATCTGAATACCTTAATCCAGTAAAACACCCAATAATAAAGAGATCTCGTACTCTTTCCAGATTAGGCTTCTCATGCAAATCCAGCTTCCGGATCACATCAAGTTCCTTTTCATTCAGATAAATGCTTTCTACTGGCTCAGAAAGCCGCTTAAACTTTCTTCCTCGGAAGTCCATCTTCTTATTATATCCTCTGTCTGTTGCTTCATTCATAAAGGTCTTAAATACTTGAATGTGTTTTCCAATGGTATTTTGAGATAGAGATAGATCATGCATCAGGTAATTGACAAAGGAATTGTAGAAATCAAGGTCAATGGAAGTATAATCAAGATGTATGGATTGAGATGCAGCATATGATTTTAAATGTTTAAAGGTGGTAACATATGTGCGTACAGTATCTGGATTCTTGATTTTAGCACTTTCGTCAATGTATCTTTCAATAAACTCAATTAGGGTGGGAATGCTTTTAGAGGATTTTTGGAATAGTTTTTCATGAATGGATTTGAGAACAAGATCACGATTGGGAGTGGTGTTTTCCAGGTTGAAATTCCGAAAGATGAACTTTATCTCATTATCAATTTTTTCAAGCCACATATTTAGTTCTGTATTATGCGGATATTTCTTTGAATTGATGGCTCGCTGTTTACTGAAGTCCCATTCAGCTGGATTGATTTTTTCTCCAGTTGAGAACACGATACGGTCTCCGTTAAAACGTAAATGACATTGAATGGCTGTAGGTTTAATGTCTTTTGGTTTACGCAACAGGAATTTTGGTTGTGGAATAAACATTTCTTTTTTTGGTGCTGCGCGAAGGTGCAAAGGGAGTCTGCGGAGTCCAAAGAAGATCGCAAAGAGGATCATTATCTTTCCAAAAGAGATTTCGCTTCTGGATGGTTAGGAATTAGAGGTTTATGCGGGAATTTAAAGATTTTTAAATGTGGAAACGGAATGGAATAATGAATGTAATTAAGACCAACAAAGTTCAGCATGTTGACGGAATCGTTGACGCTTTTATATCTCAATACAGGATTCATGGAAACCTCATGATCAACTATATGATAACTCAGAATAGAGCAAGCCGTCAACAACTCAATGCAGGATCACAAATTAACAAAACTGAATACGGATTCAAAGCTATCGCTGGATCAAACGCTTATGTCCGAATTTCCGCCCGATCATGCGAGGAATCGATGGGGGCTGGTGGCACCACCGAAACAAACCGCAGAGCCCGCATAGTCAATGACTTGCGGGCTTTTTTTGTATGGGTGTTGATGGAATTGTTGACGGAATAAGTAACAATTTCTATCAAAAATTTCATCATTGAATAAGATTGATTGAATATGTATCTTTGTTTTAATGAAGCAAAAGGTATATATAGATACTTCTGCAATCGGAGGTTGCTTTGATCCAGAGTTTGAAGAATGGTCGAATGCGCTTTTTGATGATTTTATAAATGGCAGAATGGGTACAACTCGGTGAATCTTAAAAATGGTTATTCCATGATTGAGATCAGGACACCCAGAGAAATATTAAAAACTGAGACTGATGAAAAATAATAAAGAATTCGATGCTGTGGCAATGATGAGAGCTATTCGGAATAAGCATCACGATGAATATGCAGAAAATCCCGAATTAAGGGAAAAGCGCTTATCTGATATCAGGGAAAAATATAAAACTAACATCAGGACGAACAAACCTGTAAACAAATAGTGGCACCACCGAGAATAATGTATTGAGAAGAGATACACAAAGATCCACATGTTGACGGAATTGTTGACGCTTTTTTTCTGCCTCGCGGCACTACTGTTCAAGGTGCTGGTTATCTGTTCTTCAGCTTCATGAGCTCATTGTGGTGGGCAACCACCAATTTTTCATATTTTTCGCGAGAACTTTTTTGGTGGCTATCGTATTTCTCCTGCAGGGTGTTTAATTTTTCTTTTGCTTCGCGGGTAACAATATGAGCCCTGCGAAAGGAAATGAACAGGATTGTGACCAGAATGGCAAGTCCCAGGATGACAAACCACATGACCGTATTATAAACTGTTTTGGATATGTTGATGCCCAAAAACTTCATACTGTTTTTATTGCGAATGGCCTCATCACGTTCCCCCTTGATGCGGTCCAGGTCCGATGTTAGCTTATTTATCACGGCGTTTCTTTCATTCAATTCACTGCGCAGCCGCTGTTCGTTTAAAATATGCTGATTCAAACTATCCAGTGCATTTTTCTGCATTTTCAGGTAAACATCGTTTCGGATGGCCCGGTAGCCCTCATAAATTCGGGTTTTATCCAGGATATATTCGAACTGTTGTTCGAGCGTGGCTGTGTCCTGTACAGCCAGGGCGCTTGATTGCCCTGAAACCTTCATACTGGAACAGAATATGCCGAAGGCTATAGCGAAGATCTGTGTAATAAGCCTGGTCTTTTTCATGGTTGTAGATTATTTCTAATTGATTGAAATTTATAAATATTTTCGAGGCAGCGCTTAAATGTGCCAGGTATAGACACAAAGCCTTCTTTCGTCCACCTATCTGACAATAACGATACATAAGTATTTTTATTCCCTTTCTTAAAGGGAAATAGTATTGGAAGAGGCTACTGACCATAACCACTGGTGGCACAACCAAAAACAGAGTGAGAGTGAAGAGCGAGAGCGATGAACTTTCAGGGGTTTTTATGCGAATCCTCTTAATTTTATATTCCACGTTTTGTTATTTCGATAACATTTCGTCAACTTTATGACTATTATCTTAAATTTTTCACTCCTGATTGTTGAATTGAGCCTCCAGAATCAGGTGTAAACATTCAGTAACAGCAGGAATTCAACCGAAGTAGAACATCAACTATCAAAATCTATAGTATGAACAAAGCATTTCTGATTGTCTCAATTCTGGTATTAGCAATGAATGCCCGGACACAGGAAACAACCTACTACCTGGATTCAGCATATAAATATTCATTCTCTTCGACAGTGGATTCTACGCTAAGTAGTAAAACATACACCTATCACGACGAAGATGGAAAGGTGATATCGGCGACATATTTTTTTGATTCAAATTTGAATGCCTGGGTAATAAGAACCACAATAGAAACATCGTATGATTCAAATGGAAATCAGACATTATACACAAGATCTTTCTGGGATCCTGCGTTGAATGCTTGGCTTTCAAGATATAAAACAGAATCATCATATGATGCGAACGGCAATCAGACATCAGAGGCGCTATATAAATGGGATCGAGACCTGAATGATTGGTTCGGGATTAACAAAGAAGAATTTTCATATGATGCGAATGGTAATCAGCAATCAAAAATAAAATATAATTGGGATCGAGACCTGCATGATTGGGCCAGGTTTCGAAAAAATGAATTTTCCTATGATACAAATGGAAATCGGATCTTAACGATGGAATATCATTTGGATCCTGACCTG